>CAMCTQ010000112.1 GCA_945878545.1 Rickettsia typhi | reverse complement strand
CAGCTACAGGTACATCGCCACCAGCTACAGGTAAATCACCGCCACCGATCACAGGTAAATCACCGCCACCGATCACAGGTAAATCACCGCCACCGATCACAGGTAAATCACCGCCACCGATCACAGGTAAATCACCGCCAGCTATAGGTAGAGCTACAGGTAGGTCATCATCAGGAAATAAATTAAAATCAGGCAAATCGTCACCTATAGGTAGGTCACCGCCGCTCATATTATCTTTTGACATAAATCTTCCTCTTTAATAAAATTAAAAAAATCTTAATATAGGATTAATGTATTAACGCATTTATAAGTTTATCGCGCAATAGTTAAGGATTAGTTAAGGATTTAATTATTAGCACGCGGTACTATTTCAGTAGAAATGACATTAATTAAATATTATTGATACTTCGTTATGAGAAAATACGGATAAAAGCAAGATTGCAGTAAAGACTAAATCTTTACTCTATAGTCGCTCAATCTGGATGGGCAAAATAGATTGCAAGGAGTCTAGCTTATTAAATAAGCTAAAATGCTTAGATCAAAATACTAGAGAATGATATAATTAAAAATATTTAGACTAAATAATAAATACGATTAAAAAACACTTTAGTAAACACGAACACTAGCAGGAACTAAACTAAAAAATACTCTCTTCGGATTTGTTTTTACAAAGATTTTTATATTCCTTATTCAACTCTACCACAGCCCAGATCCAGACTATACAAATAATAAAAAATATAATCATCAAGAAACTAGAAACTGACTGGTAAGTAGCAGTAGGAATAATAACAAAAAGCATTGATTGTAAAAAAGCGCTCGAAGACTTTCCAAGCTTTGTACCAATCATATCTGCAGCAGCTTTGCCTCTTGTTTTTAATTCTTCATTTAATGGTACATAAGACATTTCTTTAGTAGAATCAAATAAAGTATATTTGGTCGATTTACTAAGCACATTCTGAATTGCTCCAATAATAATTGCTATCATTATGGGGTCGGTAAGAACAAAGAAAATCATCATAAAACCAGCAATTGGCTCGAAATTAGAAATCATAAAAAATAACATTCCAGTAATCAGAACCATAAATGGGGTAATAATTGCCGCAGAAAACCAACCAAGAGTCCTAACAATATTTGAACCAATGACCACAAAAATAATAGTCAGCACACCAGTGTAACTAATATAATTTCCTACAAAAACGGCAAAATCCGTAGGGTTTGTATAAATTTTTGTTGCTTCAGCTTTCCACGGACCTTCAACCAGATTTATTGCGACACCATAGCAAAATAATAATAAAGTTATAAGTCTTATATACCTAGATTCTACAATCATTTTAAAGCTCTCTTTCAGAGAAATTTGATTTTTCTTTACCCTAAATTGCAAATTTTCTGTCGTTGCTATATCTAAAATTCTATGATTTATTACCCAAAATGCTCCGAGAGCAATTATTCCTAAGATAGATACTACTGTAATAACAATCTGAATTGAAACCACGCTCTTGTCAGAACCTAGGGCAAAATTGTTTGTAACATAATCATTCATCTGAGCCAAATTGACTAAAAATTGACCAGATAAATAAAGACCTGTTTGTCCCAGCAATCCAAATAACGGATAAAATCTCTTAGACTCATCAACAGTAGTAATTTTATTTACAAATTGCCAAAATAATAAAGCAAATATCGCATTTGGCCATAATTCAGCAATTATATAAAATAACGAAAAACTCCAGTTAGAAAGAAGTAATATAAACCATTTTAAATTGGGATATAAAACACCAAGATTCTTAGCGTAGATAGGGTCTAGGTGAAGATATTGGTGATTAGGAAATAAAACAAAAGCAAATAAAACAAAAAAACCTAAGAAAATAGACATAATAAGATAGAATATGTTTTCACCTTTCATTACACTAACTAACTTTACATAAATTATCGTAACAAGAAAGGCCGCTGGTAACACTCCCCAAAATTTTAAGAAAGCTATAGTTTCCGTACCTATCATAGTGTTTATTACACTATCTTTCATTGCTCTTATTAGATTTTGTATACCAAGTATACAAAACATCAATAATGTTAAAAATAAAAATTTAGGTAATTCATGCCTTTCAACTGGCCATAAATAATCTAATAGTTTGTTAAATTTTGAAGGTGAGTTAGAAATCGAAGAAAGGTCACTAGAAGAGCTGTTTTGAGCTTTTGATACCATGGTTTAGATCTAACCTACAAATTGTTACCGGCTAGATCCGCATGGTATAGGTTTTTTAAGCTACCGTCAACAGACAAGTTAAAAATCTTTACATTGAACGTAAAAAAATCTAATCAATCTAAACTTCGCCTCCTCGCGTAAAAGATGATACTATAGAATAATCTTTCTTCGGACCATTTACTTTAAATGTTAAAACAAATTGGTCGTAGTTAATAATTTCATAAGTTGTATAGTAAAAATCTTGTACACATTGATACTGCCCTTTAATTATGTTACCTAAATTCGGTTCAAAACCCAAATTAAACATAAACGACATGCCATCATGGTCATAGTTGTAAAGACCAAGCTTCCCTGCGTTATCTAGCACATAATCATATTGTTTATGAGCGTTTGAGATAAAAGCATTCGCCCATTTAACTTTTAACAATTCCCGATAATTTAAGGTATTCTTGTTTTTTTTTATAATAGACGCCCGGCCAAAAGCAACGGCACTAAATGATGAAGATAATTTATTTATAATCTTTCTTTCAACTAGCCATTCTCCAATTAGATAATCAAAAAATATTTGTTCATTCATAATTTCTATATCAATCGTTATTTAACGATACCAGCTGAACCATTCTGCAAGACAAATATTAATTTTTGCAAAACTTGTTCAGAGAAACTGTCCCAATCATAAATAGATAGTGCATTTTGGTAAAAATCTATCCCTCCTTTACTATGAATTAACTCTGCACAAAAACGGGACTGAAATGCTCTGATAACATTGTTAGTTTGAATATCTATCTGACCTGATATATTTATCTTGTAACCTAATGTATATAGGTCTTGCTGCAATTTCTTGATTGCCAAATTTTTCTGTCCAAATTTATGTAAGATTGTTTTTTTTGAATCTTTTGAGTGGTTTATATTATGCCAAATTCCAAGTCCATTTTTTGCTAGCATCTGCCAGTCAAAAAATATTCCTGGGTCTAGTTTTCGGTCCGGAGCTATATCCGAATGGCCAATTATATTTGCAAAATATAATTCATATTTATTAACCAAATAACAGCATAATTCTATACAAGATTTCATTTGTTTAGATGAGAATTCCGAGACTCCAAAATTATCCATTTCTATTCCTAAAGAATTCTGATTTAAATTAGTAGAATTTTGCCAGCTACTTTCGCCTGCATGCCAAGCTACTTTATCATCGTCTACTAATTGAAGAATCTCTCCATCTTCTTTAATCAAATAATGGGCACTAACTTCAGATTGGACATCAGTAAGCTTTGCCAGAGCTTCTTCAAACGGAATTTCTGTATAATGTAGAATTATATATTCTATCTGTTTTATCCTATACGAATAATTTGACGAAGAAAATTTACTATTTATATACATAATTATCTAGATTTAATTGTAGTAGATAGTTATTATGACCTTCATTATTAACTAATTTGACGAGAATCATTTTGACTGAAACCAATAAAAAAGGAAATATAAAATCTGAAATAACGTCATTATTGTTAATTATTCTGCTAGCATTATCAGTTAGAACTTTTGTCATAGAATTATTTTTTGTACCAACTCCATCAATGCAAGCAACTATTTTAAAAAACGATTATATTTTTTCAACAAAATATAGTTACGGTTTTAGCAAATATTCCATTCCTTTTAGTCCAGATCTATTTAATGGTAGATTCTTCGGTTCAAGTCCACGAAGAGGTGATATAATAATTATGCGCCCACCACACGATATGAGCACACGTTATATAAAAAGGTTAATTGGTCTTCCCGGAGAAAAAATAGAAATAAAAAAAGATATAACATACATCAATGACGTTCCATTAGAAAGAACTAAACTTGGTAAATATTTTGATGAAGATGGTCAGGAATATGTAAAATACAGAGAAACTATGCAAAATGGTTTAAGTTTTTATACTTATAAACTAAAAAAACTAGACCAAATAGCTGAAACTAGTTTTAGTGATTTTGGACCATACATCATCCCAAACGGTCATTTTTTCTTTATGGGAGACAATCGTGATCAATCAGGTGATAGCCGTTACCAACTTGGCTACGTACCTTTTGAAAATTTAATAGCAAAAGCACAATTTATATTCCTATCAACAAAAGAAGTTTTTTGGGATGAAAAACTTGGAGTTCTAGATCAACTATCTCGTTTCTGGACTTGGGTATCTTCTATCAGGTTTAATAGATTGTTTACAAGCCT
>CAMCTQ010000111.1 GCA_945878545.1 Rickettsia typhi | reverse complement strand
AAGTCACCGAAAAATTCACCAAAAATATCATTTATATCGTGCGCATTAAAACCACCAGCTCCTCCACTTCTACCTCCTCCAAAGCCACTGGAAGCACTGTTGCCTTGGGCAAAGGCAGCGTGACCAAATCTATCATAAGCTGCTTTTTTTTGCTCATCTTTCAAAGTGTCATATGCTTCGCTGATTTCTTTAAATTTTTTTTCAGCATCAGGGTTATTAGTATTTTGGTCAGGATGATATTTCTTAGCTAATTTTAAATATGCTTTTTTTATCTCGGAAGCGTCTGCTGATCGTGGTGTTTCTAGAACTTCGTAATAATCTTTTTTTGACATAATAATCTACAAATATCTTTAGAGTAAAAAGCTTGAGCCAAGTTACTATAACAATAATCGGCTGGATAAATATCTAGATCTTTTGACTTTATCTCAGCCGATTGGTCCGTTGTTTGCTACTTTAGTAAATTAGTTTATTTATTATCGCTCACATCTTTAAATTGTCCATCTACTACCTTGCTATCTTCAGAATCTTTATGCTCAGCATGATCAGCTTGTGGTTCATCTTTACCATCTGGAGCATACATTGCTTCACCAATTTTCATGCTTGCAGCTGCTAAAAGGTCTGTTTTTTCGCTTATTTTATCAATTTCGTCTCCTTCAAGACAAGTTTTTAAATCAGCTATTGCATCTTCTATTGACTTTCTATCATCGCCTGCAATTTTATCTCCGTGCTCTTTTAAAGCTTTCTCAGTGGAATAAATCAATGTGTCAGCTCTATTCTTTACTTCTATCGATTCTTTACGCTTTTTGTCCTCGGAAGCATTTTTTTCAGCATCTTTAATCATTGCTTCAATTTCATCTTCTTTAAGACCACCTGATGCTTGAATAGTTACCTTTTGTTCCTTGCCGCTAGCTTTATCTTTGGCAGAAACGTGGACTATACCATTAACGTCAATGTCGAATGTTACCTCAATTTGTGGCATTCCTCTTGGTGAAGGTGGAATTCCTTCTAAGTTAAATTGTCCGAGTAACTTATTGTGAGCAGCGAGTTCTCTCTCTCCTTGAAACACTCTTATGGTAACCGCATGCTGATTATCGTCAGCAGTTGAGAAAACCTGACTTTTCTTGGTAGGAATAGTAGTATTTCTATCAATTAGTCTTGTAAACACACCGCCTAGAGTTTCGATTCCAAGCGACAAAGGGGTAACATCGAGCAGCAGAACGTCTTTAACATCCCCTTGTAGAACTCCGCCCTGAATTGCTGCACCAAGGGCTACTACTTCATCAGGATTAACACCTCTATGTGGCTCGCGACCAAAGAATTCTTTCACTTTTTCGATTACCTTTGGCATTCTTGTCATACCGCCAACAAGCACAACTTCCTGAACATCACTAGCTTTAAGACCTGCATCTTTCAAAGCTTTTTTGCAAGGCTCCATAGTACGATTAATCAAATCTTCGACCAATGATTCAAGTTTCGATCTAGTAAGTTTGATATTCATGTGCTTTGGACCAGAACTATCTGCCGTGATATAGGGTAGGTTTATATCAGTTTGCTGGGTTGAAGAAAGTTCCTTCTTAGCTTTCTCAGCGGCTTCCTTAAGTCTTTGCAGAGCAAGAGGGTCTTTTTTTAGATCAATACCATTTTCTTTCTTGAATTCATCAATAAGGAAATTAAGAATTAACATGTCGAAATCTTCACCACCGAGAAAAGTATCGCCATTAGTTGCTTTAACTTCAAAAACTCCATCGCCAATTTCAAGAATTGATACGTCAAAGGTACCGCCGCCTAGATCATATACAACTATAGTTTTATTTTCTGTCTTGTCGAATCCGTAAGCAAGCGCTGCAGCTGTTGGTTCATTGATAATACGTAAAACTTCGAGTCCAGCGATTTTACCAGCATCTTTTGTTGCTTGACGTTGTGCATCATTAAAATAAGCAGGCACTGTAATTACAGCTTGTGTAACAGTTTCTCCGAGGTAATTCTCTGCTGTTTCTTTCATTTTTTGCAATATATAAGCACTAACTTGGCTTGGTGAATATTTCTTGCCGTCTACCTCTACCCAAGCATCGTTATTATCGGCTTTGACGATTTTATATGGAACGAGCTCTTGATCTTTTTTGACAGTTGGATCATCCATGCCGCGGCCTATTAAACGTTTAATAGCAAACAAAGTATTGGCTGCATTTGTGACGGCTTGTCTTTTTGCTGGATCGCCTACTAGTATTTCTCCATTTGCAAAGGCTACCATCGAAGGAGTAGTTCTAGATCCTTCTGCATTTTCTAATACTTTAGGCTCTTTGCCTTCCATAACAGCAACACAAGAATTTGTTGTACCAAGATCGATACCAATAATTTTTCCCATAATTTCCCTCTATTAGAACATAAATTTGTTTGACTCAAAAGCTACGTTTGCTTTTTCTTTATAATCAAATATATTTGTTGATATAGTGCGAGATAAATTTTTTACAAGATGATGGTGCAAAAAATGTTAAAAATAATAAAAATTTTCCTAATTAGTTTTATCTTAAATGATGTGGCATACGCTTCTGGTGGAGAAAAAATTAAAGATATAGAAAGGGTTAAACAATCCATAGTTACAATTAATAGCAGAGTTTCGGTGTCTGCTTACCAAAATACTGGTAGTTGGTCAGGAACTGGATTTATTGCTGATCTTGAGAAAGGGTTTATCGTTACAAATAATCACGTTGTTGGTAGAGCCGCAGTTGGTACGTATTTTATTACTTTCTATAATGGTCAGCAAGCGGAAGCGAAAGTTGTTTACTATGATCAATATGCTGATTTTGCAATTTTAAAAATAAATCCTGAGGAATTACCGTCTCAAGTAGGTAAAATAGAATTTAGTGCCAAAGAACCAGTTATTGGTGATGAAGTGTTTATTGTTGGTAATACAGAAGATCAAGGATTCTCATTTCATAATGGTTATTTATCAGATCTTTTTGATATTAGTGGTCAAATGCCTCAGGGGTCTTACGTAATAAATATGAATTCTACTGGTGGGGCAAGTGGTTCTCCAGTTCTGAATTCTGAAAGTAAAGCAATTGGAGTTTTGTATGGCGGTGGCAAAACCCATGCTCTTGCTCTAAAAAGCTCATATGTTACTGACGTATTAAATGGTTTGAAAGATAATAAATTACCACAAAGAAAACATATAGGAGTTATTTCTGCTTTGTATTCGCTTGATAAAGCGGTTAAGCACCGCAATTTTCCAACAGCAGAGATGATTTCTTATATAAAAAAATTTCCTAATGCTCGTAATAGAATAATAACAGCACGTTCTATCATCTCTGGTTCAACTGCTCAAGGTATAATAATGCCAGGAGATATTATTTGGGCAGTAAATAGTAAGGAGCTAGGCGGTGATCTTACTATACTTGATCAAGCAATGAATAGTGCCAAAGATACTATCACTCTAACAATTTTTCGAGATGGTAAAAAGCTGGATAAGGAAGTGAAATTATATGATTTAGAAGAAACTAAGATTCGTAAAATACTTGATTTTGCTGGAGCGATATTTTTTGAAGTTGACGATTATGCAGCAGCGAAATCTGGAATTCCAATTGGCAGTGTTGCAATTGCCAATGTTCAAACCGGTAGTAGTTTTAGCAGTATTCCAGAAATGTTCATTCAAAATTATAAAAGTGTATATAGATTAGTAGTTGAATCTATGAACAACCAAAAAATTGAGACATTAGATGAATTAGTCAAAGTTACAAATAATGCCATAAAACAAAAATTTATCAATATTACTTATAAAAATTATCAGCCTTATTTTGCCTTGTTCGATCAAGAAAGTGGTTTTATATCGAGCCAAGAACAATTAATGCAAGATATTACTTTTGATAGTATTGATACTAAGCCAAGAATATTGAGATACGACGAAACTGTAAATGAATGGATCTCAGAGGAAGTTTAGAATTGTCTAATTATAAGTATAAATGATAAAGCGTTTTACTAATAATGTTTTATGGGCTCAAGATATACTAAGGCAGCATAGATATAAGTTATTGGGGGAACCTCAAATAGTGCGTACTATGCCTTGGTCAACGGTTATTTCTTTTAGGACATCCGGAGACTTTGTATATCTAAAATGCATGGCGAAAGAATTTGCTTATGAGGCTGCGTTGCTTGAGTTTTTAAATAAACAAAAATTCCTAGATTTACCAAACGTAATTGCCACAAATAATGTGGATGGTTCGTTCTTAATGCACGATGCTGGAGAGCCTCTACGTCTCACTTTGACACGAAACTATGATATATCAATTGTTTGTAATGCTTTAAGATCTTACGCAAAATTACAAATAGACTGTATGAATCTTACTGAGTCATTAATAAAAAGAGGAGCTAGCGATTGGCGCCTTATCAATTTACCTCAGCTATACCAAAAATTTCTATTGAAAAAGCAGTTCTTAATATTTGATGGAC
>CAMCTQ010000110.1 GCA_945878545.1 Rickettsia typhi | reverse complement strand
TTGGCAAATAAAATTGCCTTTATTAATGAAATGGCTGATTTATGTGAAGTCGTGGGGGCGGATATCAAGACGCTTGCAAGAGGAGTTGGGCTAGATAAAAGAATAGGCGAAAGCTTCTTAAAAGCTGGGCCTGGATTTGGAGGGTCATGTTTCCCAAAAGATATTCTTGCGTTACAAAAGCTGTCTCAAAAAGTGGATTCTGATTTTCTAGTACTAGACGCGGTAATTCAAGCTAATAGTAATAGACCCAATGCCATGATTAAAAAAATCATTGCAGCCATTGGAGGAACTATTACTGGTAAGAAATTAGCTATACTTGGCTTGACTTATAAAGCTGGAACAGATGACCTAAGAAGCAGTCCAGCAGTAGATTTGATTCATAAGTTACAGGAATTTGATGTACGCGTTGTGGCCTATGACCCAGAAGGGATGGTAAATGTGCCGAAATATTTTAAAAAATTAGAATGTGCACATTCTATGATGGAGGCAATAAAGCAGGCTGATGCAATTATTATTGCTACTGAGTGGGAAGAGTTTAAGGCAATGGACCTGATTAAAGTAAAAGCTTTGCTAAAGTTTCCAATAATTATAGATTTGCGTAATATTTTAGATGCCAATGAGTTAGAGAGAAATGGTTTTAAATACTATTCAGTAGGCCGGAAAAGTGGAAACTAACTTGTCTGAAAATCTCAAATATATTCATTTTAGAACTCAGAGTTCATATTCGTTGCTTGAGAGTTCTCTAAAAATTGACGACATAATTAGGCTTACAGCGAGTAATAAAATGACAAGTGTTTGTCTAGCAGATAGGAATAATTTATTTGCATCTCTAGAATTTGCTATGGCAGCAGTGGAGTCAAAAATTCAACCGATTCACGGAATAATACTAAACATCCTTTTTAGCAATAAAGGTAAAAAGGATTTTGCTGAGCTTTTGCTCATTGCCAAAGATAAGAAGGGTTATCTCAATTTACTACAACTTGCAAGTTTTATATATACCAAGAATGATCGATCAATTTGCAATCATATTACATTTGCAGATTTGTCCGAGCATAGTGACGGATTGATTGTTTTATCGGCTTATGCTGATGGCGTCATAGGTAGATTGTTATTGGAAAATTCTAGAGAAGCGGCGGTTTATGCTGCTAAAAAACTAAAAGAGATATTTGGAGATCGATTTTACTTTGAAATAATGCGCCATGGTTATGCAAAAGAGAAACAAATTGAATCAGAGTACCTTAAGATAGCAAGTCAGCTTGAAATTCCTTTATTAGCAACAAATCACGTAGTGTTTACAGACATATCAATGCATGAAGCTCATGATGTGTTACTATGCATTTCTCAATCAGTTGTGCGTGAAGAACAAAAGCGTAAACGTGTTAGCAACCAATGCTATTTTAAAAGCGTTGATGAAATGGTGGAATTATTTAAAGATCTACCAGAAGCAATCGAAAATACGGTGCATTTAGCAACTCGTTGTTATGTTATGGCAGAAACTCGCCCACCGTGTTTACCGAATTTTTCTGATGGAACATTGTCGGAAGAGGAACTGTTACGTAGGCATGTGAGCGATGGGTTAGAGTTTAGGCTAAATCAGAAATTTATTAAGGAAAAAATTGACCTTAGTGAGCAAGAAGAAATAAAGCAGCAATATATACAACGACTTGAGTATGAGCTTAATATTATTTGTACAATGAACTTTTCCGGATATTTTCTAATAGTTTCTGACTTTATTAAATGGAGTAAAGCAAATGGTATTGCAGTTGGGCCTGGTAGAGGATCCGGGGCTGGATCAGTTGTAGCTTGGCTGTTACAGATTACAGACTTGGATCCTATCAAATTTGGTCTACTTTTTGAGAGATTTCTTAATCCCGAGAGAATCTCTATGCCAGATTTTGATATCGATTTTTGTCAGGAGAGAAGGGAGGAAGTAATTTCATATGTTCGCTCTAAATATGGAGATGAAAGAGTTGGACAAATAATTACCTTTGGTAAAATGCAGGCGAAAGCGGTAATTAAGGATGTCTCAAGAGTCCTTGGCTTAAATTACAGAACCGCGGAATATTTAACCGAATTGGTACCATTTAATGCTGTTAACCCAGTTACTTTAAGTCAAGCAATTGATGATGTGGCTGAGCTTAAAGCAGCGGCTGCTGGTAACGGTTTATATACTATTGAGGGTGATAATGAGTTAATAAAACAAGTATTATCTACCTCTCTGGTCTTGGAAGGATTACATAGGCACTTATCAACTCATGCTGCTGGTATTGTTATAGCAAATCAGGATCTTACAAAAATAGTTCCAGTTTATAAGGATATTAATTCTGATATGCTAGTGGTGCAATATTCAATGAAATATGCTGAAGCAGCTGGACTTGTAAAAATTGACCTTCTGGGACTACAGACTCTTACGGTAATTACCAAAACCCTTGGTTTACTTGAAAACAGAGGCATTAAAATTGATATTGATACTCTTCCATATGATGATAAAGCAACTTATGAAATGCTGGCTCATGGTTTAAGCACTGGAGTATTCCAGTTTGAAAGTGTAGGAATGAAAAATGCTCTTAGAAAGCTTGGGCCAGATAATATTCATGATATAATTGCACTAGGTGCTCTATATCGTCCTGGACCTATGGATAATATACCAACTTTTATTGCTTGTAAGCATGGGCTTCAAGAAGTAGATTATTTGCATCCGTTGCTGGAGCCTATATTGAAATTTACTTATGGAGTAATAGTATATCAAGAGCAAGTGATGGAAATTGCTAGGGTTCTTGCTGGATATAGCTTAGGATCAGCTGATTTACTTCGTCGTGCGATGGGTAAAAAAGTTAAAAGTGAAATGGATGCGCAAGAAGAGATTTTTGTCAGTGGCGCTGTTAGCAACAATGTCGCTGCCAACCAGGCTAAATCAATCTTTACCACAGTAGCAAAGTTTGCCGGTTATGGTTTCAATAAAGCTCATGCTTCAGCATATGGTGTTATTTCTTATCAAACTGCTTATTTAAAAGCTAATTTCCCCACTGAATTTTTAGTAGCTTCATTGAATTTAGATATTGATAACAGTGATAAAATGAGCATATTTTTGCAGGAAGCAAAAATGTTTCATATTAAAGTAATCTCGCCAGATATTAATAAGTCTGATGGTTTATTTAGTATTGAGTATAATGGAGAAGAAAGAGCTATAATCTTTGCCTTTGGAGCAATTAAAAATGTAACGAGCACTTTTGGTAAAATGGTTGTACAAGAAAGATCAAATAATGGAGATTTTAAGTCAATAATAGATTTTGCAGAAAGGATTGATCCAAAAATAATTAATAGGCGGTTACTGGAAAATATTGTTAAAGCTGGTTGTTTTGATAAATTACATTCTAATCGCAATGCTTTGATCCAAAGTGTTCCTAAAATTCTTGCATATTGTGCATCATACCATCTAGAGCAAAAATCTAATCAATTTAGTCTTATTTCGGTTGAGGCTGTTAGTTCCGATGTGCTAGTGAGTGCGGATGAGTTTCCTAGTGCTGATATGGCATTTTTCGAATTTGATGTATTAGGTCTATTTTTGAAAAACCACCCTTTATCTGGTGTAATGGATTCGCTAGAAAAATGCGGTATTAAAAATTCTAACTATATAAAAGAAGCTTTGCCAGAAGGATCTTATCAATACAAATTAGCGGGTGTAATCACCAAAAAAGATGCTCGTATGTCTCAAAGAGGCAGATTTGTAACTCTAATATTATCAGATCCAGATGGTATTTTTGAAGTTACAATTTACAATGATGATGTCTTCAAAAATTATGCTAATCTAATCAATGTCAAAGAACAAGTTGTAGTAACTTGCGATGTCCTTAAAGATAAAGGAGGCTTACGTTTGACTGCTAGTCGTTTTGCCACTATTGATTCCGAGTTGCAGGGAGTTTGCCATGAAATTAACCTTTATCTCGAAAACAAAAATGAGCTTGAGTTTATACTAAGTGTTTTGCAGCAAAAGATTAACAAAACTAAGAATAATAGCTTGATTAACCTGTTCGTCCGTGCTGAAGGAGATTTTGTGGCCAAGGTTAATATGCCAGCTTGTTTTTATCTTGAAGAAAAAGATTTACGAGAATTATCACAATAAATTGCCTTAAAATTGTTATGCAGGGTGATTGAGTTTTTATAAAATAATACAGTAAATTTATATACTAAACCCTAGAATATTTCTTTCGTATTTTTCTATTACTTCAGCTGTAGGTCCATCAGCAACTATTTTGCCATGCTGCAACCAAATGATTCGTTTACAAAAATCGCGAACTAGCTCCATGGAATGTGAGCTTAAAATCAGAGTGCAATCTCGAGATAAAAACTCCTCTAGTCTTTTTTTGCTTTCGCTGCAAATTGTGCATCACCTGTACCCATTACTTCATCGGCTACTAAAATCTCTGGTTCGATTGATGTAGAAGT
>CAMCTQ010000109.1 GCA_945878545.1 Rickettsia typhi | reverse complement strand
AGCGGTAGATGCTATCAGATCGTTGATTCAAGATAAATATGGTAGTAAATACCTGCCACAAGAGCCTAGAGTTTACAAGTCCAAATCAAAAAATGCCCAAGAAGCTCACGAAGCGGTGCGTCCTACGGATATGTCGTTAATGCCAGAATCGTTATCAAATGAGCTGGACAAAGATCAGCTGAGGCTTTATGAGCTGATCTGGAAGCGGACGATGGCTTGCCAAATGGAGTCAGTTTTAGTAGATATGGGGGGAGCTGATTTGATTAGTGCTGACAATAATTTTGTAGCCAGGGCGACGGGGTCAACGATTGCTTTTGATGGATTTTATAAAATTTATCAAGAAGGTATAGATGATGGAAAGGATGAAGAGAATAAAATGTTGCCGCCTTTGTCTGAAGGCGAACCCATAGATGCTAAAAAAATCAAGCCTGAACAGCATTTTACCGAAGCGCCGCCGAGATATTCAGAAGCAAGTCTGGTTAAGAGATTGGAAGAGCTTGGAATTGGTAGACCTTCTACTTATGCCTCAATTATCTCTGTCCTTCAGGACAGGAAATATGTTGAAATAGACAAAAAACGCTTTCACCCTACCAACCTTGGCAGGTTGGTTACAGTATTTTTAATCGGCTTTTTTACTAAATATGTTGAATATGATTTTACTGCTGACCTTGAAACTGATTTGGATGAAGTGGCTGAGGGCAAAAGAAATTGGCAAAGCTTATTGAGTGATTTTTGGCTGGGATTTAATCAGAATGTAGCAAAAGTTAGCGAGCATAAAATTACGGATGTAATTGATTATGTAGAAAAATCTCTAGATTTCCATTTGTTTGGAGAGGAAGGCACCAAGAAATATGAAGAGAATAAAAAATGCCCATCCTGCTCTAATGGAGCTTTAAGTTTAAAACTTGGTAAGTACGGAGCATTTTTAGCATGCAGTAATTACCCGGATTGTACATACAAAAAAACTGTATCAAAAACTGAAGAAGGAGGAGAGGAAGGAATTCAGGTTGATAATACTAAAGAACTTGGATTAGATCCAACTGGACAAATGGTGTACTTGAAAAAAGGGCCTTATGGTTGGTATGTTCAATTAGGCGAAGCAGTGTCGAAGAAAGATAAACCTAAGCGTAGTCAGTTACCAGATGGAACAAAGCCTGAGGAATTAACTTTGGAGGTGGCCTTAAAGTTGCTTAATTTGCCAATGTTGCTTGGTAAACACCCGGAGTCTGGGGAAGAAATTCATATGGGAATAGGTAAATATGGACCTTATGTAAAATATATGGGCAAGTTTACTTCAATACCAAAGGCCATTGATCCATTCTCTATTACCTTGGCAGAAGCTGTGGAGATTATTGCTAGTAAGCCTAAGGGTAAAGGCAAGAAGTAAGGGTCTAGTGTAAATTAATTGTTTGTAGGGATGTATTTTTGCAGGGAGGGTCGATAATTAACAAACGATAAAAAAGCCGAAATAAAAGTCGCAGTCTTTTAATAACAACCGATTAAAGCCCTTAAATCGGCGCTGTTGCAAATAGCTGCATATAGAAATAAACTAGTCAATATTAGTTCAAGATTAAAGAGTAGATTTATGAACATCTTAAAACACCGACATTTCAAATACGATATAATTATTCGGGCAGTAAGCAGTAAGGTGGTATTGTATTTGAAATGTTATTTAGTATAGACTATAATATAAAACCTAACGGTAAAGAGAAATAATGAACCAATTACGCAAGGCCCTTAAAGATTCTACAGGTCAACCTTACCTTATAGGAATTTTTTCTCTTGGCCTCACTTCCGGTATGGTATTTACCATAATTTCTTTTACTCTTTCTTTCCAATTAGCCCAAGCAAAATATTCAACAAGTATTATTGGAGGAATGTTTTTAACTACATTACCATACTGTTTTAAACCTCTATTTGCGCCCTTTATTGATAGATACACCATTCCAATATTATGTAAAAAATTTGGGCAAAGACGCGGATGGATGCTGGCCAGTCAAATATCTTTATTGGTATCTATTAGTGGATTTTTAATTATTGACCATATCTATAATTTATGTTTAACAGTTGTGATCGCATTTCTTACTTGTTGCTGCGCAGCAATGCATGACATTATTCTAGATGCATATCGTATAGAACGAGCCACCAAGGAAGAGCTTCCTATTGTTACTTCCTTAAGCGGTATAGGATTTCGTATGGGTATGCTTATTAGCAGCACAGGCGCTCTTTATCTTGCTCATTATTATAGTTGGCACTTTGTATATACTTGTGCATTATTAATAATGCTGATAGGGCCTATAACATCTTTATGCATAGCGGAGCCGGCGATACATAAATTACGGCATAATACTAATAATTTATCCTTCAAAGAGTATTTAAAGACTATCCAAGATAGTGTTGAAATGTTAAAACAAAGCCATCCTCGTTGGCTGCTTATAATATTATTTATTTTTCTTTATAAAATTTGTGACTCTATACCAATGGCAATGAGCTCACCAATATTTATTGAATTAGGTTTTACCCCTATAGAAATTGCAAAAATTTCTAAAGCTTATGGCATCTTAATAATGATGTGCGGGTGCTTTATTGGTGGAATATTAACTAAAAAAGTAGGAACGTATCGAAGTATTCTAATTAGTGGAACCGTTCAATTATTATCCCCCATTATGTTTATGTTCTTATCCATGGCTGGCCATAATATTCCTATGTTTATTACTGCAATTACTACCCAGAATTTTTGTAGCGGGCTTGGTGGCACCACGCTTATCATTTATCTCTCTAGCCTCTGTAATAGTGAATATGTTGCTACTCAATTTGCAATAATTTATTCTTTTAGTTCGTTTTCTCGTGTTATTTTATCTTCAATATCCGGATTCTTTGTAGCTTATTTTGAGTGGCCACAATTTTTCTTAGGTAGCGCCTTATTAAGCATGTTATGCATACTAGTTTTTATTAAATTAAATACCACTTCACAGAGGAAGGAACCAGTTGAAACTCTAGGACAGTGAGCCCCTCCCCGATAGAGACTCATAAATAAACTAGATTTTAACTACTAAAGAAACTGGCTTTGCAACATGTAGAAACTAGTTTTATTCCTTCAAAAAATATTCCAGAGTGGTAACTACCCGTATTTTTTTTCGTAAGCTTCTTTTTTCCTGCGCATTGGTATATTCGTCTGTTCCATTACTTCCGCCATCGCTAGGGGTAATCACAACCATACCTTGATTAGCATTTTTTAATAGCCCAATTTTACTGCCAGAATCATCTGCAAAGGTCTCGGCTGATTTGCGCGCATTTTTTATAGCTTCCTTTAACATTTCAGGTTTAATATCATTAAATTTTGTAAATTCATAGAAGGGACCATTATATTCATTGTTACCTAACGCAACCCCGCTTTGTACTAATAAATTTTGTAATTGAGTAACTTTTTTAACAAGCTCTACTTCAGGAGTTTTGATCATAATTGTTGCATTAATTATATAACGAAACTCCTGTGAGGTATCATTTCTATAAGTTTGCGCCAGCAAATCTGTAACTATGTAGTTACCCATTTCAACTTCATTTTCTTTAAATCCTTGTTCTACTAAAAACTTTATTACTTTATCGCGGTCCTCCTCTATTTTAGTATTAACCTCGGTAAGATTATTACCAGTAGCTTTAATAATTATGGGCCAAATAGCCAAGTCAGCTACCACCTCTCTTTCCGAAAGCCCTTTAACTATTACATATCTTTCATGCAAACGTGCTTTTAATAGGGAATTACTAATAAAATATCCAGCTAATACTATTCCGCCTGCAAATATAAAAGCAGAGGTAATACGTGAAAATTTAAAGGAAGTTGGTTCTGTCATAATATAATATTGCTCCTAATTTCCAAATTATAGATGTATAAAAAATATTAAAAAAAAAGTTACATTTTAAAAATTAACATAAGAGACAACTGTTAGCAAGAAGATGTATCTTTGGTATAGAAGATATGGCCATGTTAATCCAAAAGCAAACGCATTACTTAAGAGTATCTGTTTTAGATAAAGTACAATTTGTTAAAAGACTCTTCTATGTCTATAACTAAAAATAGTTAATCCTAAGCTTCAAAAGCCTGCATTTACAAATTATTCTATTCTCTTTCTAAATTTGCACCAAAACCGATATTAAATGACTCAATAGGAAAATGTTTTTAAATCTTATTTTATAGTGTTATATGCATTTTGCGCTTTTTTTGTAAAAGCTTCATCTTGGAACAGTAACCCCATTTCTATTCTATCGAATCCATTACTAGAATTGAGCAAATAAAGAACATCATCTTCTAACTTACCGAACATAGCTTGGTTTTTATAAAAACCTATCATGTTATCTCCTATTTTATACTCAATTTTGCCCAATGATGCTGACAAGCGAAGAATTTTCTTTATCATTTTGCTATAATTACTATAGTACATATTTTTTACC
>CAMCTQ010000108.1 GCA_945878545.1 Rickettsia typhi | reverse complement strand
GGTCTTGCCTTGCTATTACAAAAAAAATGTCCGAATTAATGGGAGGAGATATTAAAGTTACCAGTGAAATAGGCAAAGGTACTACAATGACTGTAAGAATACCGCGTGTGGTACAAAGTAATAAACCTAACACCAAAGATGTTGCAAGTATTGCTTCTGTGCAGAAAATTCATCAAGTTGAATTAATCTCAGACATGAAAATACTGGTTATTGAAGATAATGAAACAGAAAGTCAGATTATAGATAATTATCTAAAAAGTTCTGGTTATTCAGCTACCTTTACTACTAACGGTGAAGATGGATTAAAAATAGCTTTATCATCGAAACCAGATTTGATACTGCTAGATATCTTCTTGCCAGGTATAAATGGTTGGGAAGTACTACATAGTCTAAAAAACAATCCCCAAACGTGCGATATCAATGTAGTTATGATATCAATGCTTGAAGAAAAGAATAAAGGATATGTAATGGGAGCTTCTGATTATTTAGTTAAACCATTTGATCAAAAACAATTAGTTCAGACCTTGTCACGTTATGTAATCAACCACAACATCACTGGAGGTAATTTAGGCAGGGTGTTAATAGTTGATGACGACAGTGATGCAAGGTTAATTTTAAGAACAGCGCTAAAATCATTCAATGTAAAAATTGATGAAGCTATAAATGGCGCAGAAGCCTTGGAACAAATATCAAAAAACAAGCCAAATCTAATTCTACTTGATTTAATGATGCCAGTTATGGATGGCTTTGAAGTCTTAAGCAGGCTAAAAAGCTCTCTAGATTTGTTGGATATTCCTGTGATAGTGAATACATCCAAAGAGTTAAGCTCAATTGATAAAAAGAAACTCTCCGGTTATACAGCTAAGATATTGCATAAGGGTGATGCTAGCAAAGATACTATCTTATCTGAAATTAAGAATATCATAGACACTATGAACACTAATAAAGAAAAAAAATAATAAGAATTAACAAATGTCCAAAATATTATATGTAGAAGATAATGAAGATAACATATACATGTTAAAGATGCGTCTAGAGAGAAAGGGCTATAATATATTAATATCTAAAGACGGCGTAGAAGGTATTAGCAAAGCAAAAGAAGAAAAACCTGATCTGATATTAATGGATGTTGGACTACCATCAATGGATGGTTATGAAGCTACAAAAATACTAAAACAATCTACAGAAACTCAAAACATTCCTATAATTATTTTAACTGCTCATGCTCTATCAACAGATGTAGAGAAGGCTAAACAAGCTGGTGCCGATGAATTTGAAACCAAACCTGTAAATGTAGTTAATTTAGTAGCTAAAATGGAAAAGTTAATTAAAAAATTATAAGCCACTTATGGACGACCTTGAACAAAATAAGAAAAATTTTGCTATATTACTAGTTGATGATAATGATGATAACCTCTTTACGCTAGGACATCGATTACAAAGGGAAGGATACACAAATATTCAAAATGCAAAGAATGGCTCAGAAGCCCTAAGTAAAATAATTAGTAATTCTTTTGATTTAGTTTTGTTAGACTTAATGATGCCAGATATGAGTGGTAAAGATGTTCTTGAGAACATAAAAAGTAATCCAGAAACCTCTCAAACAATGGTAATGATGATTTCTGGAGATTCTCGTATTGAAAGTGCTATAGATTGCATAAAATTAGGAGCTGAGGATTTTTTACAAAAACCTTTCAACGCTGATTTACTAAGAGCTAGAGTTGGGGCTTGTTTAAAAAAGAAACTTTATGCTGACCAAGAAGCAATTTATAAGGAAAAAATTGAATATGAAAGATTACAATATAAACAATTATTAGATGCTATATTTCCTCAAAAAATAATATCAGAATTGGCCGAACATAAAGCAGTCAAACCATGTCTATATAAGAATGTAGCTGTAATATTTGTTGATGTATTTGAATTTACCGTATATTGCTCCAAGAACTCTCCGGAAGAAGTATTTAAAAATATGCAAATCTACATAAATTTATGTGAACAACTTAGTCATAAACACCATCTAGAAAAAATCAAAACTATTGGAGATTGTTTTATGGCAACTGCTGGAATGTTTATTCCCACTGAAAATCCAGTTCTTGATGCCGTAAGATTCTCTCTTGATCTCCTTGATCAAAAAAATCAACTGACAGTAAACTGGGACCTACATATAGGTATAGATTATGGAGATGTTATTGCTGGCGTTGTGGGTCATTCAAAATATCTATTTGATATATGGGGTGATAAAGTAAACTCAGCCTCTAGAATTCAGTCAGTTGGTGATAAAAACATAGTACGTTTAAGCAAAGATGCTTTTGAAATGGTTAAAGATAAATGCGATGGAAAATCGATAGGTTTATTTGAGCTAAAAGGCAAGGGACAGAGCGAGATTTTTGAAGTTTATTCAATAAAAACTACTTAAATAAAAAAAACAAGAAAATGATGATAATTTTATGAAAATAACATTCATTGGCAGTGGCGCCGCTTTTTCAACCAACAATTACCATTCCAACATGCTTATTACATCAAATGATAAGCATCTTCTAATTGATTGTGGTTCTGACGCTAGATTTGCTTTAAAAGACGCTGGTTATTCTTATAAAGATATTCACAGTGTATATGTTAGCCATCTTCATGCTGATCATGTTGGAGGCCTTGAATGGCTTGGTCTTACTAATAAATTTGCATCATTAGAACATAGACGCCCAGTACTTATAGCTCATAAAAACCTATTAAACACTCTATGGACACATTGTTTATCTGGCGGTATGGAAACACTGGAAACAGAATTAGCTACTTTGGAAACTTTTTTTACACCTCAATATTTAGACTACCCTGGAAATTTTCAATGGGAAAATATAAATTTTCAATTAGTTAAAACCATACATGTCAGAAGCAACCATCATCTGATGGATTCATATGGTTTATACTTTACTACTGGTAATAGCAAAATATTTCTTACTACAGATACCACATTAGTAGTTGAAGAGTTTTTACCATATTACGAACAGAGTGATGTCATATTTCACGATTGTGAAACTCAAAGTTTTAAAAGTAGCGTACACTCTCATTATACTGAATTAGTTCAATTACCCTTAAATATAAGAAATAAGATGTGGTTATACCACTATAACACAGGTGATCTACCAAATGCTAAAAATGATGGGTTTTTAGGATATGTTCAAAAAGGCCAAATATTTGAATTCTAACTTTTATTAAGGAGTAATTATAATATGAAAAATATATTTTATATAACGAAAAAATCTTGGTTGGCAATGTTAGTTTTTCTTGTATTTGGTTCATCAGCTCATGCTGATGAAAAAGATCCTGATTATTCAAGCAACCTGACTGGTGACTGGAAAGGAAACAGGCTGAAATTATATCAACATGGTGTAGACGCTCAGTTAGTTTACAGAGCAGATGCTATTAACAATAGTTCTGGTGGCATAAAAAAAGGCGGATATGCTCTTGGAAATGTAGATCTTAAATTTTCAATTGATGGAGAAAAATTATATAATCAGTCTGGATCAAAAATCTTTATTTATTTTTTAAATAATCATGGCGGCCAGCCAAATGCAAAAAAAGTTGGGTCGGCTCAAGGAGTTGATAATATAGAGGTTGCAACAGCGACTACAAAACTGTATGAGGCCTGGATTTCTCAAGATTTCTTAGATGGAAAATTCTCAATTTTAACTGGTCTGCATGATTTAAACAGCGAATTTTATGTGACTCCTTCAGCTGGTTTATTTATTGGGTCAACTTATGGAATGGGAGCTGAGTTTGCAGCTACAGGAGATAATGGTCCATCTATTTTTCCTACTACTTCATTAGCGTTTAGAGCCAAGTTACAACCAACCGAGAAATTTTATTTACAAACTGCAGTTTTTGATGCAATTGCTGGTAATCCAGATAAACCTAAAGGTACTAATATACACTTAAAAAAGAAAGATGGAGCGCTCTTAATTGCTGAAATAGGTACCAACTCTGATTTTGGAAACTATGCGGTCGGTCTATGGCAATATACCAAAAAATTTGATGATTATGTTAATGTAGATGCCAATGGCGATCCAATAAAAAAATCTAGCCAGGGTGCATATACTATGGCAGAGAAAGTTCTATATAAACATGATGAAACCACATATTTGACAGGATTCTTGCGTTTTGGCAAAGCTAGTAAATCAGTCAGCATGATTGATTACAGCTGGAGCAGTGGTTTAGTTTGCAACGGCTTTATTAGTGGTAGGAATGATAGTCAAATTGGTATCGCTGTATCACAAGCTAATTTGTCAAAAAAATATCGCCAATCTCAATTGGATTCGGGTTTTAAAACGCCAAAACAAGAAACTAGTTTAGAATTCACAGTTTCTGATAAGCTCACGCCTTGGCTTCAAATTCAACCTGACATGCAATATATTTTTAATCCAGCAACATCTGTTGATTTAGGAGAGAAATATCTAAAAAATGCTTTTGTAATAGGGATTAAAACAGTTATTACATTTTAAACCCTCGTTATTTACATAGGCCACATCTCCGACATTTAAAACTGAACTTACAATAA
>CAMCTQ010000107.1 GCA_945878545.1 Rickettsia typhi | reverse complement strand
TGGCTTGGTAAAAATTGTCGATTTCATCCGACTTGCTCTGAATACACCTATGAATCAATAAGCACTTATGGTACAATAAAAGGATTATTTTTTGCTTTTAGAAGGCTTTTAAAATGTCATCCTTTTGCTGATGGTGGCTATGACCCAGTACCAAAGAAACCTAAGTAATATATTGTTAGGTAAAGACCTTATCAAATCTTATATAGAGGATATACCTCATTACCCTGGCATATATCGTATGCTAGATATAGATAAGAAGGTTATTTATATTGGTAAAGCAAAAAACCTGAAAAACCGTCTAAAGCAATATACTGGTGACCTTGAGGGTAAAACCTCAATTATGATTTCACTGACCCATTATTTAGAATATTCTGTAACAGAATCGGAATCTTCAGCTCTTTTACTTGAAGGGCAATTAATCAAAAAGTTTAAGCCTAAATTTAATATTTTACTGAAGGATGATAAATCTTTCCCGTATATTAAGTTACGTCTAGATCATGAATTTCCACAATTATTAAAATACCGTGGTAGAGATTTTAAAGATGGTAAGTTTTTCGGTCCATTTGCTTCTGTCAAACACGTTGAAGTTACGTTGTTAGAATTACAAAAAATATTCAAATTAAGATCATGTTCTGATGTATATTTTTCTTCTAGAAAAAGACCATGTCTTCAATATCAAATCAACAGATGTTCTGCTCCATGTACTGGTAAAATATCAAAAGAAAACTATGACGAATTGGTAAGCCAAGTGAAAACTTTTTTATCAGGAAAGAATAAATCATTACAGAATTTTCTATCCCAGAAAATGCAATTATTAAGTGATGCGTTAGAATTTGAAGAAGCAGCAAAAATACGTGATCGTATAAAGGCTTTAAGTTATATACAATTAAAAGCAGAAGGTACTGGTCTTAGCTTCGACACGGATCTAATTGCTATAACAAAGATTAATGGTGAATATTGTATTCAGCTTTATATTTACAGAGCAGGGCAGGCTTGTGGAAATCATCCTTATTTTCCAGAGCATACGGAGGACCAAACTATTCCAGAAATATTAGAAGCATTTATTATACAGCTATATCAGGATAAAATCCCGCCTAAACATATAATGCTAAGTCATTCTATCAATGATGCTAATATCTTTTCAAAAGCATTAAAAGAGTTACATGATGTAAATGTTAAAATAATGGTGGTATCAAAGAAATCTGGAGCAGTTGCTGGTCTTATGCAAATTGCTTTAGAAAATGCCAAAATTGCTTTAGAACAACATATAAAGAACTCAGCTAAAAATATGCAAGCACTAGAAGAAGTTCAAAAAATATTCAATTTACCATCTTTGCCAAATCGTATTGAAGTTTATGACAATAGCCATATTCAAGGATCATTTGCTATTGGTGCAATGATTGTTGCTGGAAAAAATGGTTTTGAGAAAAAAGAATATCGATTATTTACGATCAAAGAACAACCAGAAAACGTACTAGGCGGTGATGATTACTCCATGCTCAGAGAAGTTTTGACCAGAAAGCTTAACAAACTACAAAATGAGCTACACAGATTGCCTGATTTAATGATAATAGATGGTGGCAAAGGACATATGAAAATTGTGCAGCAAGTCTTGAAAAAATTTGATTTAAATATTCCTTTTGTATGTATGTCTAAGGGGATAGACAGAAATAGCGGCAAGGAGCAATTTCATAGACCAGATTACGAAGTATTTACATTAGATAAGAATCTACTAGTAATGAAATATCTGCAAATTCTAAGAGATGAAGTGCATAATTTCGCTATTAAAAATCACCGAAAAAAACGCTCAAAAGCTATAAGGATTTCTTCTTTAGATAATATTCCAGGAATAGGTGAGATTCGTAAAAAATCGTTATTAAGCTATTTCGGGTCTTTTGCTGCTATTGCAGATGCAACTATTGACGAGTTGATGAAAGTAGATGGGATAAACAAGGATCTTGCAACAATTGTATATGAAGCAATGCGTAAATAATAGACTTCCTTCAAATCCCGTAGCATGAGTGGGTTTGGAAAGAGGTCTAATACCCAATTCTTATTTTATGAATTTCAATCCTTCAGCTAGTCCTTTTGTTGAAAATGGTATAGTAACTTGCTTCCCCTCGGTATTCATAAAGGCAATTGTATTTTCCGTTGTGCTTAGGATGTTTTTTACATCTTCTTCTGAAAGGCTACTTACAGCCTGACAACCAGACCCCGTACACACAGTAAATTTACCAGGAGATATTAATTTCTTAGAGCTAATAATAGAAGTTCCAGAGTCCAGTCTGATACCAAGTGGAAGAGTAGTAATCAGTTTTAATTCCTTCTTAGACCCCATATATCCAATTTGATATAATGCTAAAGGTTGCTGAGTATTATCTTGTGTAATGTTAACTTGTTGTGATAAAAAACAAATAGAAGGTACTTGTGTTGTGGTATCCTCTTTTGTACAACCAACACTCCAATCGTCAAATTTCTTGCCGTCCTTTTGAGAAGCTTGAACATAAGTTGATTTAGCTAGCAAAAATGCAGCAACGATGACTGTTAGACCTGAAAAAACAAAAATCAGTTTTTTTACACTACCTTTCATATAAATATCAAATATATAAGTTGTTGGTGGGCGATGAGAGATTCGAACTCCCGACCGTCTCGGTGTAAACGAGATGCTCTACCAGCTGAGCTAATCGCCCCCTCGGGAAGCAATATGAACTAATTTTGCCAATTAATCAACTAATTTTTTTATTTATGTGTTTGCAAAGAAGTTTATTTTTTAAAAAATTAGTCTAATTTATTTTTGTTATTTTTTAATTTATCATAAATTGTCATGGCTTGGGTAATAAAGCCACTTGGGTCTCCCAAATTAGCAGGTAAAATCACAGTATTTGATTCCCTGGCAAAATGAGAAAAAGATTCTACATACTGCTGAGCAATCTTCAGAGACACTGCCTCGGATCCACCTTCTTTTTTTATTGAACTTGCTACTACTTCAATAGATTTAGCAGTAGCTTCTGCTACAAATAATATAGCTTCTGCTTCGCCCTTGGCTCTGTTCACTTGATCAGTATATGCTGCTTCTGAGCTCAGTACAACCTGTGCTTTTTCACCTTCAGATATATTGATCTGAGCTTGTCTATGACCTTCGGATTCTAAAATTTTAGCCCTTTTTTGACGTTCAGCTGCTACTTGCAATTCCATAGCTTGCAATATTGATTTAGGAGGTTGTATATCTTTTATTTCATACCTCATGCATTGAATGCCCCAATTAACCGCAGCAAGATTTATGGAAGTAACAATTGCATGGTTTAGAGTTTCTCTCTCTTCAAAAGTTTTGTCCAATTTTAATTTACCTATTTCTGAGCGCATAGTGGTTTGGGCAAGTTGCGATATAGCATAATAAGGATTGCTAACACCATATGATGCAGCTACCGCATCGACTATCTTTACGTAGAGAACACCATCAATTGATAGAGTAACATTATCTTGAGAAATGGCTGTCTGTGCATGAACATCAACCGCTTGTTCTTTGAGTGTGTGTTTATATGCAACCCTTTGAATTATTGGAATGATAATAGTGAGACCTGGTTGCAGTATTCGATCAAATTTTCCTAAGTTTTCAAGAACCCAAGCTTCTTGCTGTGGGACAATCTTAATCATTCTAACTAATAAGATAATAGCAAGTATGCCGAAAATCAGTAACAATATTTCCATGGTTCTCTCTCTAAATTTATGTTTGGGCCAGTTTTACTATATCATAATCTTTGTTAATTTATGCTTAAAATCAAAAATGTTAAAGATTTGATTCTATAATTTTTTGTAAATGATAAATAAAAAATTCTTATGAGTCACTGACTTAAGTTATGAGCAATTGACTTTATTTTACAAAAAGGGTATTTTCTTAATTAAATTTGCTAGATATATATTTAACTGGAACAACATAAATTATGACAAAGAATAAAAAGCTTCCCTTAATGCCAAAAGCTACAGCAGTATGGCTTATTGATAATACTACCTTAACTTTTAAACAGATAGCTGATTTTTGTGGAATACATGAGCTTGAAGTAAAAGGTATAGCCGATGGGGAAGTTGCAGTTGGGGTGATAGCTGACAATCCAGTAACTTCTGGTCAGATTGATAAGGAAGAAATCGAAAGATGTAGCCAAGATCCCAATACAAAACTTCAGTTAAAACTAAGCAGTGCTTATGAAGCAGTTTCTAAGGCAAAAAAGAAAGGAACAAAATACACTCCTATTGCGAGGCGTCAGGATAAACCAGATGCTATTTATTGGTTAGTAAAAAACTTTCCAGAAATTAAGGATTCTACTATCATAAAATTAATTGGAACAACAAAATCTACTGTTGATGCCGTGCGTAATCGTACTCACTGGAACATGACAAATATACGTCAGCGTGATCCAGTATTACTAGGTATTTGTAGCCAGACTGATCTTGATAAGGTTGTTGAATCTGCCAGAGTAGAAACAAATAATAGTGGAGATAGCAAAGCATCTGGAGGAGCTGTTTTAGACAAGTAGCCGATTGCATCCTTATTTTGCAATATCAATGAGTACGTTC
>CAMCTQ010000106.1 GCA_945878545.1 Rickettsia typhi | reverse complement strand
GCGGGTGAAGGGATTCGAACCCTCGACTTCGACCTTGGCAAGGTAGCGCTCTACCCCTGAGCTACACCCGCTTAATATACACCTTATCAGTCAGAGAAACAAGCTAAACTATATATTTAATGAACAAATCTACGTAACATAGTATTCTTACTCTCTCAAGTTAGTCGCTAAACACATGATTAGTAAGATACAAAATAGATAAAAAATATCAAGTACAAAATTACTAAATTTGCTAAATTCATTTTGTGCTTATAATTTTTGACCATTTAGCACCGCGCAGAAGAGGGGCGTAAAGGTCTTCCTCCATCGAAATTACTATTGCTTTTTGCTCGTCTACGGTTGGGACCCTGTTAAGAAAAGATATTTTGGGCGCATCTCTAATAATGGCTAGAGGAGTTTGTTCATTACCTTCTCCCATCACAAAAACCGCTGCAGTCGCTAGAGAATCTAGAATGTTAACCTGCGTCACACGAAGCGTATTACCACATAGATCTAGCTTGTTGATATAAGAGTAAAGCGCCTCAAACCCACACCATCCAAGCGCAATACCAGTGACACCTCGCCTCATAATGGTTGTATGGCTATCGGTAATAACAATACCAAGTTTTTGAATATTATGTCGTTTTTTTAAATATTCCCAAATCCAAGCAGCAGTTTCTTGAATATTTTCAGGATATAACACGTAGTGTCCATCAACATTTGATTCATCTATACCAGCAGAAGGTATAAGCACATTATTTTTTATTGTTAAATACAGATCATAAGGATTGCTATTAGTTTCTAATACCAGATCTGCTTCTTGATAAACAAGCAAACGCTTGTTTATACTATCTTTTTGCACCAAACGTCCTTGCACTATGCTAAGGATCTTAGAAGTAATAACAATTATATCTTCATCTTCAATAGTTTTAATATATTGATCGAGGATTTTAGATATAGCATCATCCTTGTCAATTTTATGAGTTTTTATAGCCTCAACACGCATGGGACAAGACCATCCCATCAAGAAAAGACCACAGCAATTTTGCTCCTTCCACAGCTCCTTGCGAGACTTTTTCTTGGTCATTTTTACCAAGACGTTCGATAAGACCAACTAGTTCTTCTGTATGCCACTCATCCGCTTTCTCATGCACAGAAAAGAATTGCAATACTCTTTCGTCGCAAACAGCATAATGTTTTTTTAAGCCATCAATTTTAGACCTTGACACTTCTGGTGTTTGCCTCTCATAAGCATACAAAGCACCAAGTCCGGTAGCATAATCAGTCTTAACTAATTCAAAATATCCTTCAACAAGCTCTGTTGTTGTTCGTAATTCCGGAACTTGCTTAGTTTCATCTCTCTGAACTCCAAAACCTTCAGCAAAACGCAACCATAATTCAGGATGATTGTCTTTTCCCCGCTCTTCGTCAATTAAATTTTCCAATAAAACCTGTCTTGCCGAAATATCAGGGCATAGAGCATGAATTTGGCTTATATAACGAGGGAAAGCAGCAACGTGGTGATAATATTCTTTTGCATAGAGCTTGAGTGACTCGTGCGTTAATGCACCTTCATTCCAAGCCTTATAAAATGGATGATTTAGTAAATTTAATTCTTCAAGTGAGTTGTTAAGATTTGTGCAAAATGTCATAAAGTTACCCCTCATGGATTTGTTAGTTGAAAAATAGTGTAGCTTGGATTGGATTTTAAAACGTTCTCATTCCATCCTTTCAAGTATTTTAAATCAAGATACGCATCTCCAGAATATAAATGATGAATTCTTGTTAAGATAAAAGATGATATCAGCTTATGATTTAAAAATAAATGGGCGATTTCCGCCCCCCCAATCATAAATATTTTTTCTGATTCCTTTAAAGACGCAATAACACTAAAATATTCATTCAAAGATTTAACAAATATTGTAGAGCCATCGTTAGTTTTCGGGCTCCGAGAGAAAACGATTGACCTTCTATCAGACAAGCTGCTTCTAGGCATTGTATCGTAAGTTTTACGACCCATGACAATTGTATGTCCACGAGTTATTAGCCTGAAATGCTCAAGCTCTTCTGGATAATACCAAGGTAGGCTATTGTTTTGTCCAATCACACCTTCCTCGGTTGCTGCCATAATACCTATAATTTTTTTCAATTTAGTCACTATACCCTACTATTAAAGTTTTCATGAGCCACTAAAAACCGCATATGATCTTCTACATTATGAACTCGCAAAAAATCAACTTTTCCTTTTATAACAGAAGAAATAGCTATTGTTTCTATATCTCTGTTTGCAGCATCTACTTGAGAAAAAGCGTTAATGTAAGATTTTCGGGAATGACCAATCATCACTTTTGCACCCAACTCCTTTAATTCTTGTACATTCCTTAGAATTTCAATGTTTTGGTGAATGGATTTTCCAAAACCAATACCAGGATCTAGAATAATTTGATCAAGAGAAAATCCAAGACCTAACAATCGATCAATAGAAAACTTTCCCCATTCCTTAATAACATCCATTGGCCTTTTTTCTAATGGTATAATCATTTCCTCAAGTGGAGGAACGCTAAGCGAGTGCATTAAACATAATTTGCAATTTTTCTTGGCAAGAAATTTCAACGTGTCATCATCCAGCTTACCCTTTACATCGTTTATCAAGCTGATAGGATAATTTTCGAGAAGTTTACGTATCACTGATGGCCAAAATGTATCAATACTAATAATAAGAGTTCCATCTTGCATAAATTCCATGATCCCATCTAAAACAGGCTTCAATTTAGCATACTCATTATCAGAATTATTTAGAATCGCCCCAGGTCTTGTAGATTGCGCACCAATTTCAATCACACTTGCTCCATCAGAAGCTAGTTTTAATACTTGACTAATAGCTTTGTCAGCTTGATCAAACAACCCCCCGTCTGAAAATGAGTCATTAGTAACATTCACAACACCCACAAATTGAGGTAGCAGTACAAAGCTTTTCTTAAATGGATCAGTAATTTGAATCTTTTGCCATGGCTCTACTCCCATAAGCGCCAAAAGATGGACCAAGAAAGGTCTATTAATCAATTCCGGATGAGGAATTTTAAGCGTTGAAGAATTAATCTCAAGTTTATCCCAAAGCAGAATATCTAAATCAATAATGCGAGGTGACCATCGCTCATATGGTGTAGACCGACCCATCTCAGATTCAATTGATTTTAAAACTGTAAGCAATGCGTCAGGCGATAGATCCGTTTCCCCTGCAATGATCATGTTTAAGAATGGTTTATTCCAAGAAGTAGGAGCATTTTCTGGTAAAATCGCTTCTGTTTCTAACACTATGGAGACAGAACTATTACGCAAACAACGTGTTGTAATTAAATTAGCCGCTGTTCTTAAATTATTTATACGATTACCTAAATTGGAACCTAGGCTAATATATAGCATAGCTACTCCTTTTTAAAAGGAGCAGCACAATAAGTGAAAGTGACACCCCCGTGAATATCTGGGACAGGCGGTGATACTTTGTGAGCAGTTACATTAATAGAAGTAACAAGTGATTGATTTTGCTGCAAAGATTCGTTAACAACTTTGTAAACTTCTGCTGTTAGATGCTCTACTAGATTAAATTTTTTATCACGACAAAAGTTTTTTATATTCTGTACAAGCCGAGAATAGCAGACGGTGTCTTCAAGACTATCATTTATTACTCCCACTGGTGGAATTTGAAAGTTCAACTCAATGTTAAAACTAACCAATTGAGGATTAAACTTTTCTTGGTCACCGCACCCAAGATGAACCCAAATCCTTAAATCCAAAACTGAAAGTCTGAAAATTTTTTCTATTGGCATCTAGCCCCTTATTCAATGGTCTTTAGTTCGCCTAAGAATCAACAGATGATGCTTGCTAGGTGCGTAATTTATCAGTGTAAAACTCGTCACATAACAAAAACTATATGACGAGATATATTTGTTGTCAACCAGAAACAAATTGGATTTTATATCTTATCTCTCTCTATTTTAATGAAGATAATATGTAGAATAGCAACACCCCCCAATACATAGCAGTAATATACATATGGTATTACTGCTAGAGGCGAGAGACCAGCTATAGTACTCGCAAGTAGTATTTGCGCGCCATAAGGTATTATACCTTGAAAAACGCAAGAAAATATATCAAGCCATGCAGCACTATAATGCGGCGGTATTTTATGCTTCTTTGCAATCTCTCTTGCGATTTCTCCGGTGAAAATTATTGCAATCGTATTATTAGCGAGCAATATATCAAAAATACTCACCAACTTTGCAATAACCAACTGTGATAACCTGTCTCCAGCCTTTCTTTTTGATATCCAAGCAGAAAGTTTTTCAGCAGTTTCTCTGGTAAAATTCTTACCTGCAAGTCCTGATAGACCACCGACCATTAATGACAATAGCATGATTTCATTCATACCTGCAAAACCTTTATTAAGGTCCTGACTAAAAATCAATACACCATAGTCATGATTTGTTACCAACCCTATTATTCCAGCAAATGATATACTTATAGAAAGAGCTACAAACACATTAACACCGGTAATAGCAAGCAACATTAATACTATATAGGGAGTAACCAGTAACAATGAATACTCCTTTGCCTCAATCGATACC
>CAMCTQ010000105.1 GCA_945878545.1 Rickettsia typhi | reverse complement strand
TCTACAGTTTCCATCTTGAAAGAAATGAAGACATTCTATATCTTGAATATGCTGAGCAATTAATCCTATCTTTTCTTGTGGACTTTCAGCCTCAAGCATGTTTTTATTATATTGAGCTAAAATTTTTGGATAAAATGCGAATTTTTCTTCTAATGTCCATGTTGTTGAAATTTCAGCACCTGAAGGAGTTTTTTGTAGTATCCAAGGATCCTTTTCACTCTTTACTAATGTCTTAATAGCGACACTTCTCTTAATAATCCAGTCTACCTCTTTCTGTGTAGTTATGTGCCCAAACATTCTTTCGTCACCACTTAAAACATAATCAGTTACAAGTCTTAAATGATCTTCAAAAGGAAACGCTGACTTATGAACTTGCTTAATGAATTCAAGTGTAAGTTCTTTCTGAATATTTTTATTAGAATATAACTCCAATGCAGCTTCTCTTAACTTATTAAGACCGTTTGGTTCTCTTGTTGCCCAGAGTAAATGTCCAAGCTGATACTCTTGGAATTGTCCAATTTTGTTTGGACTCGTCCAAGTGCTTTTCTGTCTGAAACCATCAACAAAAAGCCTCCAATAGCTATCTCGAGATAAGGCAGAAATATATTCTTTAATTGTTTGGTTAGGTTCGATTACGTCAAGTTGATCTGCTGCTTTCATTGCTGTTTACCTATATTTACAAAATCAGCAAGTTAACATATATTAGTATATACGTCAAGAATTAATAAATATTTATTAATTCTATGGTTAAATCTACATTTTCATTTGTGTAGCTTACTTCAAGCAGCAGTGCATAAATTACTGCATATAATTTATGGAATACTTAAAAATGACACTCCATTTAATACGAATATAAAAACTATACAAATCAATGATTTTAGATAAAACCAATAAAAATGATTGACGGTTAATAGGGTATCTTTAAGATTGAATTTCAGTTATAGATAAACTATTTATAAAATTTGTTTTTAGAGAAAAAATGACAAGCAAAAGTAATCATAGTCCTTCCAAAAAGAAGCGTACAGCTTCAACTTTACTGATTTCTTGCGTGGATTTTCGACTCCGTGATAAGACTGAGAAACTAATGATAGAGAAATTTAATCTATTAGACGATTATGACGAAGTCACAATCCCAGGAGCGTCTCTTGCATTAACAAAAGATTCGCACCTAAATTGGAAAGAAATGGTAGAAGAAATGATTGATATGCTACGCAAACTACATCATATCAAACGGGTAATATTGTTGGATCATCGAGATTGCGGCGCTTTTAAGTTAATCAAAGGTCAAGGCCACACAAAAACGCGAGCACTCGAAACGCAGACACATATTGAGGTAATGCAAGAGGCCAAGGCATCCCTACAATCTAAGTTCTCTCATTTGGAAGTTCATACAATGCTTCTAGAACTAGATGGCACCGTAGAAGATTTAGAAGTATAGTAATTTAAGACATAGTCCGCACTGCAAAGGTCCTCCATAGATGGCCACTCTTCCGCGCAAGCCAATAATATTTAAAGTTTAGATAGCGCCCCGCTGCGTTTCATACTCTTCACTATGACGATTGATTCATTCATATTCTGCACCAAAACATTCTAAATAGAGCTATTCTCTACAACAGAAAATATCTTATCAAGCTGATTTTCTATAGTAAAATTATCCGTGAAAATCTGATAAGCTTTTTGAGTTTTTGCATGAGCTTTACTTGGGTTAGCTCTTGCCCACTGAATATGCGATTTAATAGTATTGTAAATCTGATCGCTATCTGCAAAAGCATCGTAATATAATACGCTATCACCAAAAAAATTTATTAAAAATTTATTTTGATCTGAGATTATTAAAGCTCCGCTAGCTGCAGCTTCAGCAATTCTAGAAGTCGGCATACCATCTAGCATGTGCTCTTGATTGTGAATTATCAAAGCAATGCCATATTTTTGCTGCTGATTTTGCAAACTATCAATAACATTACCAAAACTCTCCATTTTGCCTAAATAAGCTTTTCCTAGAAAACCAAGATATTCTTTTACACCAATACCAACTAGCAACCCCTCATCTGCTAGTTTTTTCAAGGTCATGGCGACCCTCAAACTACTTCTATTACAGCCCCATAAAGTTCCTGTAATGAGGGCTTTATCAAAAGGGAGAGGAGTATATTCCTCTCTGTTTTGCGCCAAATACAAAGGTATTATTGGTTTATCTTTACCTGTAATTCTAATTATTTTTTGCAACAACTCATTATTTTTGTGAACAAGACTATATAAGTCCACATACCCATCATATTGTCCTAAATGTTCCCATTGTGGTAAAAAATCTCCATCACTTCCAAACAATGAATCTAAGGGCATATTCATATAAGTAAGATTATAACCGACTGGTAAAATACTAACATGATGTGTTAGTGCCAAGTTAAATTGCGGCTTAAAAATGTAGTTCACAATACTACTACTTGCCTTATAAAAATGAGATGTAAGCCAAAAACGACTTAAAGATTCTGGGAATTTAAACGCACTATAATCATAACCGAGTTTATCGGCTATAACAATCATACGATTATAAAGCACTCCTTCGCCAATGCGATCACGAGTACTATAAAATGAAAATCTTCTTTCAGAAAAATTACCCTCTATAGATTTAGACCAGAAATTTTTTGAATAATCGATTTCAAAGAAAATTATCCAAACCAGGGAAGCAGCATATAACAGCACTAGCTTTAGAAAATTTGAAAAATTAATAAATTTTCTAACATGCCAACCACGAAAAATGACTTTTATAATACTATAGAAGTTTATCAATATTGCATTAGCATACTGAAATATTTCAGTCATTCTTGCCCCTGAAAAAGAGTTATAAGACCTTGCAAGCCTCATCAAAACCTAATCTTGGCAGTCTAGGATAAGGGCTATCACCGTCTTTATAACCGATGTTGCAAATGAAATTGATTCTATAATTAGTATTGTTAAAAAATACTTCATTAAGAGCAACTGGATCAAACCCAGACATTGGTCCACAATCTAATCCCATTCCTCTTGCTATCATCATAAAATATGCAGCTTGCATAGTAGAATTACGAAGAGCTTCTCTATCTAAAGCATCTTCAGTAGATTTAGCAAATAAATCCTGCAAAAATTTACCAGTTGGATATAATTTATCCATTTTTTCATAAAACTTCATATCATAAGCAAATAAAGCTGTAACTGGCGCCGATTTGATCTTAGCAATATTAGCTTCCATAGCCGTTTTGCATAATTTTTCCTTTTCAAGGCTATTTTGTACAAACACTATACGCAAAGGACATGCATTTGCAGAAGTAGGTCCCATTTTCATTAAATCATATATTTTTACTAGCATTTCTTTAGATACTGGTTTATCCAAAAATTTACTACATGTTCTATCGCCAAATATGCTATCTATATTTCTCATAATAAACCTCTTCCAAAATATTTAATTATCTTTCTGTTCTAGTAAGTTAACACGTCCTAACGAGATACCCTTGTTCGAAAATTCAATATCAAAGTTAACCTTATTCGTTACTTCATTACTAAATTCAATAGCTGCAGCCTTTGCAATAAAACGTTTTACATATGGTTTTGAAAAAATAAAATCATCAGGTACTAAAATATCCACAAGATTTTCATAATCTACCAACTCAACTGATATCTTTCCTTGTGGTAAGCTATTGCGAGCTAGAGCAATAAAACCTTTCAAATCACAAGAAGCATTATCCAGATTCAGTTTAGCTTGTACTAGTTCAATTTTATGATCAAAACTATTTTTCGTTTCAAAATTATTAGTATCACTCACAATATAGTTAGCGTCTAAAACACAGTTTGCATTGCTTATACTACGACCATTAAAGGACGAGGTATAATTACTGGTTAATTTTAACGAGAAATGCTGAGCACTATCTATAATATTACTATTAAGCTTCATAGCAACCCCTGAAAGATTAAACAGTTCATCCCCATTACTCGTAAAGGCTACAATAGATGGATTACTAAATTCTATATTCTTAACAATTTTTCTCAAGGAACTTGATGAATCAATTTTATAAAGCACATCAGTAAAATCAACAAAACCGACTATATCATCTTGGCTATTGAGTTTGTATTCCATAGGGGCTTCATCACTTGCACTGCTATAATAAAGAACCTTACCAAAATCTAACTTAGCATTTCCAAGTTTATAGCTAAAACTACAGTTTAAGTAATCACTAGCTATTTCTCGGGAAATAGCCTGATCTATTATGGTAATTTTTGGCGAAGCAAATCTTACTTGAAAGCCGAAAGGAAACCCAGCAATACTAGCATCACTATAAGATATCTTAATATTGTCTGTTTGGGAATTGTTAACAAATGACACAATTTTGGACTTAGCAAAATGCGCCAAAACAATCCAGGTTAGCACAAACAAAACTACAAGGGCTAGAGCTATTTTACGTATCACAATAAATCTTAAATTGATATATTTCTAGTAGCTGACGGTAGCTTGATTCTTATGCCATCTAGCTCTGCTGTCAGAATTACCTGACACCCAAGCCTTGAAGTATGCGTAAGACCCAAGGCCAAGTCAAGCATATCTTCTTCTGCTTCTGTTGGTTGTTCTATTGTGTTGTAAATATTCTCTTCTAGAATTATATGACAAGTAGCGCAAGCAAGTGATCCTTCG
>CAMCTQ010000104.1 GCA_945878545.1 Rickettsia typhi | reverse complement strand
TTTTTTTCATATCGGCTACTTTCATATCAACTATAGAGATGTTTTTTTTATCCATTATTTTTTTTACTTCACTGAAGGTAACGCTTGAAGCCTCTTTTCTATAAACATGTTCAGCAAGAACAATTACTATATTTCCATCTTCTTTTATGCCAAACGCTGTCCTGGCATGTTTTTCTTCGTTTGAAAGATTTTCTCGTGTTTTACCGTTAATAATTAAAGATGGTAGACCCATAACAGAAAAATTACCTGGTTTATCAAAATGACTTGGTGTCCATGTAAACTGAACTTTTTGCCCAACTTTTATTTCGCTTAAATCGTAAATATTTGGAAACGAAAGAACATATCCCCCCTCAGGAATTTTGCTATTTCCATGCATAGATAATTCATGAACTTTAAATTCACGATTAATAATTATCTCTTTTCTATCGCCGTAAGAACTTAAAGTGCTAGGCCCCCAGTTACGATTGAAATAAAACACATCTTTGCCTTTAGCAAACCTGTTAAACCTATTTGGTTTTATAACTTTTTCCCCAATTGTCACGTCAAGAGATGGGGTGATAATCTCAACAGAAAACTTATCAACATTTTTAACTAAGCACGCATGCTCAGTTAATCTCATTCCGTAAACCTCACCATTGCTAACTAGTGTCCCGGTTGGCCGACCGTCTTGATTGTCACCAATTTCAAAAAAACCGGCATTAATCGCAATTTGTGCATTTTCGCGTTTAGCAATTTCTCCTACTCTTTCACGGCCAAAAACTTGATCGTGAGCAACGACTAGTGAAGCTTCATATTCTTTTGGGTCAATAATCACTACATGAATTTTATGTCCATCTCTCTCTATAAGATTATATTGATAATCAGCTTTCATAGGCAGAGATAAAAGTAATACAAAAATTAGAGTTAGTAGTTTTACAATATTCATGTTTTACTTAAATGACTTTATATGGATAGCGATTATAATACAATCACACTGAGCTGTCGATTTTATTTATTATGTAGTAATTTTATGAAAAATACTCTTTTAATTTTTGGATACGGTTATACCGGGTCGCACGTGGCGAACTTAATTAGTCAAAATGGATGGCAAGTCGTTGGTACTTCGAGTAAGTCTCACAGTACAAAAGCAGCTATTATTCCATATGATAGAGAGCAGATAACAAACGAAATTAAAACTGCTACCCATATTTTAATTTCGATACCACCAGATGAGAACGGAGATGTCGTCCTTGCGCATTTTTCGAATATTTTATCTTTAGCAAAAAATTTGAAATGGATTGGTTATTTATCTTCTACAGCTGTGTATGGTAATCATGATGGCGCTTTCGTTAATGAAGAATCTATTTTGCTACCATCAAGTAAACGTGCAAAGCAAAGGGTAAGGGCTGAAACGGAGTGGTTAGAGTTTGGTAAAAAATATAAAACTAATGTGAATATTTTTCGATTGGCAGGGGTTTACGGACCAGAAAGAAATGCCCTTGATCAAGTGCGAGCCGGTCAAGCTAGGTCGATTTTTAAAGAAGGGCAAGTTTTTTCTAGAATTCATGTAGAGGATATAGCAAGAATAATTGTGGCTGCAGCTAAGCTTGAGAGTATAAGAGAAATATATAACGTTGCTGATGATGAACCATGCCCAACTTTTGAAGTTAATAATTTTGCTGCCGAGCTTCTTGGAGTTATTCCACCTCCAATTATAGATATAAAAGAAGCCAAGTTATCAGAGATGGCAAAAGAATTTTACAATGATAATAAGAGGATTAGTAATTCTAAAATTAAAGACAAGCTTCATATTAAATTGAAATATCCAACATTTCGAGAAGGACTTCGGGCTATGCTATAGGCGTTTTTAGATTATCTACAAATTTGTGAGTTGAGAAAATTAAATAAATTTATTACTTAGAAGATATCTTTTGGCTTTGTTAAGCCTTCTAATTCATGCATAGGGTATAAAATATTTTTTATACCCTAATATTTACACTATTTTGCTAGACATCAATTGTAGATTCATCAGCAACTTGACCTAATAAGCTCTGCATCTGATCATGTATAGACTTCATATGTCCCAGGATATCTTCGCCATTGTGATTCATAATTGCCAGTTCAACAAAGTTATTCAGCCACGCTTTTTGATTTATAGAGCTTTCGTCTTTTCTACAATAAAAATGTTCAGGATGAAACTGAGTAGCACAATGAATCGATGAAGAATATGACATGGGGACGCCGTCCTCAGATATAGCCCCTAGGGTTAACTTGCCTAAATTACCGGTAACTGCTGCATAATGGTGCGCCGTGTCGCTTTTAAATGTAATTTCAGGAAACACTCCTGTCTTTAGCATTTGTGATTGTTGTTCTTTAGTCAAGACCATGTAGTAAGGAAGAGTTCCTTTAAGGTAGGTGATAGTGTGTTGGCCATGGTCATAACTTTTTAACGGTGCTAATGTGCCTTTATAGTTTAATACTAGGTGTTGTGCACCAGCGCACATACCAACATACGGAGCTGCTTTGTCCGCAGCCTTTGTTAAAACGAGCTGGTATAGTTTCTCGATAGGATGTCTTAGTGGGCAATCTTCAAGTTTAAAGGTTGTGTGACCAGGATAGCTATCTTGTGCACCAGGGTTAATAAATGCGTCGAATTGATCAAGGAAATTCACACCTGCCTTATCTACCATCTCAAGTGTAATAAGATGAAATACCACGTTTGGATAATTTTGCATGAGCAGTCTAGCTACGGACCAAGCGCCAGTTGACCAAAAATCATTTCCATTACTTATTGCAATGTGAGTTAAATTATCTTTAAATAAATTATTGAGATCTACGCTTTTCTTATATAAAGCAAATAAAGGATCATTTGACAATTCAATAATGCGTTCAGCTACAGAGGAACCAGTAGAAATTAGCAAATCCGCTAAACTTTCTCCATTTTCTTTGTCAACAATATCGACATCTTTCAATTGAGAAGCGATTTTATTAGCTAATTGTTCGGATTCTTTAGAGGGTTCTCCTGAATTGAAGCAGGTAATTATATTGAATAAATCTATTGTTGAAGTTTTGTTATTATTTGCTTGATAGATGTCATGTCCAGCGTCGATTAGTTCATTTGCTAATGTTAGTTTTTTTGCAAGCACAGCAAGTTGCAATGCGGAGTAACCCCATTTATTTGTAAAATCTTGGTCCCTCAGTTCCTCTGCTGTAAGTTCAATATCATGGTTTATCAGCTTTCTAGCGAATGGGGATAAGTCTGAGTTGTTCTTTCCGTACGCGCAATATAAATCATACATATCCAATATAGTTGTAATCGTACTTAGAGATGAGCCTTCTGCTCGCATTAATTCCACAAAAGCTACTCTGTCAAAAAACTGCGCAAATTTTGTAATCATATCCTGTGAAATTTTTACACTAGAGCTTAATACACCATCTATATAAGATCTAGGGTCAATAGTACTGATACCTAATTTAGTAACTAAATACTCAGCGAACTCATGGTGGCCACCTGAGATCAACTTATTTAGCAGTCCAGTAGCATTGTCTATTGACGCCCCTGCCTTGATAGATTCTTTTAGCAAATCTAGATCATTAGTTCTGGTGGCGCATTTGAACATAACATCAGCATTAATCAATTTTGATTTATTAAGTAAGTTTAAAATTTCGATGCTAGGGGTTGTGAGTACACTTATATCCTTTTTTGATAATTGTTCTGTAAAGCAATCGTTAAATTGCATTCCCTTGCTCACTGCTATTGCAACTAATTCTTCTAAATAAATATTTATTGTAGCTGTTTCATATGTGTTGGTTTGATGATTATGTTTTGGTAGTGCAAGGTCATATATAGTTTTTGCTAAAGTATTTTGGTCTAAACCTTTTTCTACAAGTAGTTCTATTTGTTCTTTTGTAAGATATTCCAGATGCCAAGGAAAAGAGTTAAAATCACCGCACAAATCTATCATCAGTTGCAAATGATTTTGTACAAACTTCGGCTCGAAAAAAGTAATCTTTTGAAGCTCAGCTCCTTTTGACACGATATGTTTCATAAGTGTAGCTTGCTTGTCTATTAAACTCCGGATATCGATAAATTCACCTTTTTCTTGGCTATATTTACTTGTAGGTAATTGAATAATTTTTTGCAAGATCTTTTGCACAGGTGCAATATTATTACTAATAATTAGGTCTATAAAATCGGCGGTAAAATTATTAAGGGAAGGGAAATAATTGTTGTCAAATTCTTTTATAGTAAAACCACGTCCTTCTGCAATTTTTAGCAGACGTAATTGACCCTCAGGGCTTCTGCTCTGAGATGAAGCCCTAAAAACACTTTCAACTGTAAGGCCATTTTCTATAAGTAACTCAATTGCAGTAGTTGGCAAAAAACTTGGAATGCTATAAAGATTTGAAAGTGAGGTGTTTGCTCCATTTTTAAGAGCAACCTGAATTAAATCAATATATTCTTCATCTTGTTTAATTTTATAAAGATTCATAACTTTGCTAAGTGCAGAGGACGGATTGGAGCCCATTTTGATCATAAGTTCTAAAGACCTAGCAGTTGGGATGGTTTCATACCAAAAATCAAAATTGGATTTTATATCTTCATCATTTAGTGCTTCGAGTACAGACTCTTGTGTATGAGAGTTTTTTATGCTCATAACATAATTAGACACTGTTGACACCGGCGCTCCAAATCTTGCTAAATGTGCAATTCCTTTAGGGGATGGTAGCACTTGCTCATCCAATCCATAAAAATTAACCTTTGAA
>CAMCTQ010000103.1 GCA_945878545.1 Rickettsia typhi | reverse complement strand
AATGCTAAGTGTAAAAAAACCTTTTGCCAGTTATGGTCTAAGTAAACTAATTACTAATGTAGAGAAAGGACATTGGCAATATTACGTATCTATTATAGCTATGTTTGTTGTGATAACGATTATAAATATTGCTATATATCAATATGTTTTTTTTCAAAAACAAGAAAAGGAAATTGCATTTATAGAAGGCAACGAGATCAGCATAAAGAACTTTATGTTAAGTGATTTAAAGATCATTTTTGATAAATCTTCGAATCTTAATCAATTAAATATACTCAAAAATTATTCACAGATATACCTAAAAAAGCAAAATATAATAGTCATAGGGAATATTTTGTACATTAGTCGTGGCCAAGATCAAATGGTTTTTGATCTGCAACCCTTAGTATCATTAGTAAATTCTGTTTTGGCGAAAAACTTTTATTATCAAATAACTTTAAATGATAAAGTATTAATAACTAATATCGAAGATTCTCATTTCTCTTCTGTCAAGAAATATCAGATCAATGAAGAGAATTTTCTAACAATTAAACTTAGTCTTATGAAAGATTCTCAATTTATGAAAATTAATTTACAGCAATTTAATCGTCAAGTTTTTACAATGGTTATTAGTGCTGCTTTATCTTTTTTAGCGCTGATCCCACTGGTTATTTACTTAATACGTAAAATACACAAGCTTAATGAATTAGATAAAAAGATTTTAATATTAAAAGAAGATCGAGAACTGACTCTTAAATATATAAAGTTTTTTCAAGATTTAGAAAGACAGGATAGTTTAGTCAAGCAACCTCCTGCTATAAAAACAAATGTCGATCAATTAAATGTAGCTGAATTTATAGAAGAAATAAGAGTACTTACTTTAGCTTATAATATAAGAGTTTTTTATAAATTTGAATTACAACTTGTATCTGATGTGCTATTTATCGATACAAAATTTGACATAAAAATATTTAAACAGATTATTATTAGTTTACTATTTAATGTTTTATATTTTATGAGGGGTGGAACTCATGTTAGAAAATTTTCTATTAATTTCCAAGAAGATAGAGTAGTTGTAACTTATGATTCATTCGCTGCTAATGAAAAACATATGTGCCAATGGTCTGAAGATATATTTCAGCACTTAGGTAACCCTCATGTGCTGAATTGTAGAAAAATATTTCAGTTAATTAAGCAGCGGGGAGTTAACTATGAAGTTATTCCCGAGCAAGGCAATAACATAATGACGATATTTAATTTCAATAAAAACGAGGAGTCTGGGCGTGTTATTAAGTTTAATAAAAGGTAGTAAGCTATTTATTCTGGTATACATTGTTTTGTTTACATGGAGTGCTTTTTGTTCCGAAGAAACTGGTATTATGGTAGAGAAAAGATTGAATCCAGTAACATATTTTGTTGATCGCACGGAACAAACAAAAGATATAGGGCAAAACTTAATATCACATAGGATAGTAAGTTTAATAGGTGTTACTAACATTGGTAAAACTGAGATTGCTAGACAATATGCACTACAGAATAGAGAAAGATACGAATTGATATGGTTTTTTGATTCAAATCTAGATTTAAACGAACAGTTTGTGTTGTTAGCTAAAAAAATTAATGAGACGTTGTTATCGAAAAGTCAAAATAAAGTTTCTGAAGAAGCTGAGAAAGCTCAAAAAGAAACTATGAATTTTTTAACAGAAAGAAAAAATTGGTTATTAGTATTTGATAACTTAAAATTAAATCAAAATCAAAAACTATATCCAATAATAAATTGGAATAATAATGGTCATATTATAATATGCGCCCAGGATTCTAGTTCCTTACCAAATAACATCTACGTACATCAATTAGATAAAGAAAATGCTATGAAACTTTTACAAGAAATATTAGGAAATGATAAAGTAAATCAAGCGCTACTTGGGAAATTAGTAGATATATTTAAAGGATATCCAGGTCCAATCGTACAGGGGGCTCTTTTGCTTAAAGAACATAAATATCTTTCTATTGATGAATATAAAAATATACTGACGAAATCTACTAACCCAGTAAAAAAACACATGGAACTGTTATTAAACTTATTGAATGATAATGATGAAAAATTATTACGTACTGTTGCACTGGTAAATAATCAAAATTTTTCAAAAAATTTACTTAAAATTATTTTTGATAATGATAATAATATTGGTGAAGGATTATATAATTTAACCCAATTTGGATTAGTAAAAAATACTGAGAATATAGATAATACTAATCTATTTGAAATGCATGATGCAATAAAGGAAGGATTTTTAGAGCTTTTAACAGAAGAACAGATAAAAGATGAAATTACTAATATAATCAGCAAATTAAATTTATTAATGCAACAAGGCGTAGCAAGTAGATATGCTTTTATTACAAGTGATATAACAATCAAAGCTAATCTAGAGATTTTACTAAATAATGCTGAAAAATACAATGTCGATCTATTTAAAATACTTGAACTCAGAAAAAATCTTATAGATTATTATTTAGTATCTTTGGATTACTATAATGTAGAAAAAATGAAAAAATGGTTAGAAGAAAAAGAAGCAGATAAATCTTTAGTTTCTAATAAAATGAACGATCAGCAACGTATTAATTATAGTTGGTATTTGGCTGATATTGGTATTTATGAGCATTTTGCTAAATCTAGTTTTATTAGTTCACTTTCATACCTTGATAAAGCTAAAAATATAATACAAGGAATCACTACCAAACCAGAATTAGAATTTACAATTTTAATGCAATTAGCTCAAACTAAAATTTATGGTGGAGATATATTGGGAGCAGAGAAAAATATAATAGAAGTGGATAGCGTGATACAAAAAAACTTAAATGCAGATTTTGATATGGGGTTATATTGGTTTATAAAAACTAGAATCCTCATGGCAAAAGGACGATATGAAGAAGCTATCTCTGCTGTAGATAATAATATAAAAGCAGAAGCTCATTTGCCACGCGACACCTTTACTGCACCAACTTATATCTTAAAATCAGAGATACTTAACTATATGGGAAATTTTAAAGATAGTTATGAAATTATAACAATGATTCAAAGGCAAGAAATATCTAATAATCAACCTGATCATGAGATACATGGTAGAATACTTACGCAATTATCAAGAGCTGAGTTAGGTTTGGAATTATTAAATGAAGCTTTAGAACATGCAGTTACGGCTTGTAATATATTTCAGAAAGAAATTATTAAATATAATATAACATCCGTTATGAATCCAGAGTTCGCAGCAGCTTTAGTAGCTAAGGGCGATGTTTTATTAAAAAAATCAACTTGATGAAGCTTTAGAAGCCTATAATGAAGCTGAGACTATTTATTTTAGAAAATATGGTGATAACTATCGTTATATGGATGATATTTCTTACTTATTGTCGCAAGGATCAAAAGCTGCTTGTACCAGTAAGAATCATTTTTGGAAGAAACACTTTTATGATCAAATGATAGCCAATTTTGGTACTGAGCGCCCAAGGGCAATTGAAGCAATAGCTGTTTGTGATAAAATAGAATAAACGAGAAGTTTTCAAAGTTTATTTTTGATCTGTGGAATAATATTTCAAAATTGACCATTTTACGAATTGTGGATCAATAGTTTTGTTGCCAAACTGTTCTGCATAGGAACATACTTCTTGAACTAATAATCCTAGCGCATGATAGCTTATTTTTATATCATCTGATGACAGAGATTTTAACTCTTCAATGACTAAGATACAAGCCTCTGATAACAAAGAGTAATTTTTTATATACACTTCTTCATTATAATCTTCTAAAATTTCTTTGTAATCTACGTTCAGTGTGCGAGCAACTTGTTGTATAAGTTGAGCTGATGGCTTAGTGTTTCTACCTCTAATTATTTCATAAATATTACGATTCGTGCCTGCCTTTTTTTCTAATTCAGGCAAACTCCAATTTCGTTCATCTAATAGCCTAGTAATATTTTTTTTTATTATCTCAGCAGACATACAAACCTTTAAAAACCTCTTATCTTAAACAATCCTAGGTAGTTACAAATTAGATAGAAAATAAGTATTGACAATTAAATTATATAAAGGTAATCTATCCTAATATCTGCGTACAGATACGCAAATATATTTTTTATCACCAGAAACTATCCTCGAGTCGCCAAACTTATAAAGATAGTTACTGGTTAATATTAAACGCCCATGTGTAAACATGAGAGTAAGACAACATTATTAAAAACAATATTGCAACATGAGTATAACAGATAAGACGATTTTGCACAATGATGCATTTGAGCAAGGCCTTAAATTCGATCCAACCAGATCTCTTTTTGTACCGAATTGGTGCTACAAAAGGATTTTACTATCAAATGGCCAAGCTGATGATGTTGGAGTTCATATTTTAGCAGAGCTGATGGCTTTGCAGCAACTTTATGGTTCTGATGGAGTTGATTTTGAACTTCACGATAGTTTTACTCACTTCTGGGAAAAGTTCTTCTTTAAAATACCGCAAATACAAAGAGCATCATATAGGCTTGAAGCCTCAGGTCTTGTTAGTCGCTTGTTTTACAAAACTGATAAAGTTTTGGATATTAAAACTTCTAAGGAACTTACTCTTAAACTAAATAATGCCAAGCTTCTTAGTTTGTTAGAAGATGATGGAGAACGTCTATGAACTCCCCATTTATTATTGGTAATAAAGTTTTTAAAGCCGGAAATGTCATTATTCATGATTGGTACAAGCAATTTTGTTTAGAAGACGGTAATCCGGATCTA
>CAMCTQ010000102.1 GCA_945878545.1 Rickettsia typhi | reverse complement strand
ACCCCGCCTAACACCAATGTGTCTGGTTCCTCAGCATCTGCACATTTCTCCTCTTCTAGCTTCTCAAACTCGATTTTTGCTCCACATTCGAGTAGGTGCAACACCATTTCAGTTTGCCCCCTTTCCATAGCTTTGCTTATGAGAGAAACTCCTTGAGCATTTTTAAGATTAGGATCAGCCTTTGCATCTACTAAAATTTTTAGCATTGCTCCATCTCCTTTATCACATACTATATCCAGCAGGGTATTATTCCGAATAAATTCATTAATATCGCCTTGAAACACCTCGAAACTTGCTCTTGCCATTGCGTGCTGTCCTTTAGTCACCGCATAAACAATGGCCTCGTCTCTAACTCCTGAGATAGCTTCCCTAGCTAGTTCTAAAGTTTCAGCTTCTTTTTTTCTTCTCATGCTGTATAAGTATTTCTAGTTTATTTTCTGTGGTTTTGACTTTAAAAACCGCCAAAACCATCTAACTATATAGAACCGCCTGCTCTTTCAAACTTGAATAAACTATTAATTTGTTAAGTTTCTAAGCATTAATGTGTTTTTCAACGTATTTAACTGCATCAGCAACAGTGGCGATTTTACTAGCTTTATCATCTGGTATATCGCATTCAAAAGCAGCCTCAATTGCCATCATTAGTTCAACTAGGTCTAGACTATCTGCTCCAAGATCATCAACAAATTTCGATTCCAGAGAGATAGTACTCTCATCTATTCTAAGAGTCTCAGCAACAGTTTTAATTATCTTTTGTTCGATATTATCGCTCATAAAAAACCTCATTATCGTTTCTATAATTTGTCATTCCGCGCTAAGGCAAAATACTAGTTCCACACTTTTAGCACAAAAAAAATCCTTTTGCCACAATAAAAATAAATTTATATTGTTCGATTATAGTTACTCGAATTTTCTAAAAAATATTAAATTATGACATATTATTCCCATTTTCTGGTCTTTTAAACCATTAACATACCACCATTCACATGAATAGTTTGTCCTGTAATATATGATGAATCTGGACTAGCAAGGAACGCTACAGCGTGTGCCACATCATCCGGACTACCTAAGGTTTTCAAAGGTATTTTTTGCATTATTGCTTCTTTTTGAGCGTCTGTTAAAATATCCGTCATATTTGAAGCAATAAAGCCTGGTGCGACAGCATTAACAGTAATCCCCCTACTTGCAACCTCATAGGCAAGAGATTTTGTCATGCCTATTAATCCAGCTTTTGAGGCACAATAGTTTGCTTGACCAGGATTACCAGAAATACCCACTACTGAAGAAATATTTATAATTCTACCATATCTACTTTTCATCATTTTCTTGATTGCTTCACGGTTTAAAACAAAATTAGATTTCAAGTTCACATCTATTACTGACCCAAAATCTTCATTTGTCATTTTTATGGCTAATGTATCTCTATTGATACCAGCATTACAAACAAGAATATCTATTTTTTCTATATCAGATAGTAATTGTTCTGTTGCTTTAAGATCAGATAGATCACAAACTTTTATAGTATAATTACTTTCCAATTCTTGACCAAGCTCTATTAGTTTCTTCTCGTTACTACCGCTTATAAATACGTGAGCTCCAAGAGCGTGTAATTTTTTGGTTACTGCTCTGCCGATGCTACCACTAGCCCCAGTAACAACGGCTATATTTCTGTTTGAATTTGACATTATGTTTACCTTATAAATATGTATGTAATATATTCACGTTAATTAGAACTATCTTCTGTTGTCTCATCTGCCACAACAAAACTAACCGGAGAGCTCAGTAATTGCGTTTTTATTTTTTCTGATAATTCATCAGCAATTGCTGGATTGTCTTTCATATATTGTTTAGCGTTTTCTCGGCCCTGCCCAATCCTAACATCTCCATAAGAAAACCAAGAACCTGATTTTTCAATAAAGTCATATTTTACGCCAATGTCAATAATTTCTCCCTCTTTTGAAATGCCAGATCCATACATAATATCAAAATCCACAGTTCTAAATGGTGGAGCAACTTTGTTCTTAACAACTTTCACTCTTGTTTGATTACCAACAACTTCTTCTTTATCTTTGATAGAACCAATGCGCCTAATATCCATTCTAATCGAAGCATAGAATTTAAGTGCATTCCCCCCAGTAGTAGTTTCTGGACTGCCAAACATTACACCGATTTTCATTCTTATTTGATTGATAAAAATTACTACACAATTAGTTCTGGAAATAGAAGCTGTTAGTTTTCTAAGCGCTTGGCTCATAAGCCTTGCTTGCAAGCCCATATGAGAATCTCCCATTTCACCATCGATTTCAGCTTTAGGCACAAGAGCAGCAACACTATCAATTACAACTAAATCAACAGCACCAGAACGAACTAGCGTATCAGTAATTTCTAAGGCTTGCTCACCAGTGTCTGGCTGAGAGATAACTAACTCATCAATATTCACTCCTAACTTTTTAGCATACACAGGATCCAGAGCATGCTCAGCATCAATAAAAGCGCATGTTCCTCCTTTTTTCTGTGCTTCTGCAATTATATGCAGCGTTAAAGTAGTTTTTCCCGAACTTTCAGGACCAAAAATCTCTATAATTCTTCCCTTAGGAATACCACCAATACCAAGAGCTACATCAAGACCTATAGAACCAGTTGGTATTGCCTCAATATTCATTTCCTGACGTTGGCCTAATTTCATGACAGAACCTTTACCGTAACTTTTTTCTATTTGGCTAAGCGCCGCTGCCAATGCTCTTTCTTTATCCATAACAATCTCAATTTTAAATATTATTTTAATAACTTATATGACGATAAATAAAGAAAATCCAGTGAAATCTTGAAAAACGTACAAGTTAATTTATGACGTTAGCAGAAGAGCTATAAAAGTAATTTTTTTGATATAACAGTTAAGGGCATGGCATTCCTAACTAAAAACAAAAAACACACAGGAAACAATAGGTAGTAGCGATACTTAATGTTATTTGCAACTTGCGAAAATGGTGGTTGCACATGTTGCAATTGATTGGGAAAGGTATCTGCAACCACCAAAACCAGATGACGTTAATTTTTACCAACGTCATCAAGAGAACACACGAAGAATCTCTCAATCCTGGATTGGGTGTGAGTTTCGTACTACACCCAGAGTTGATTTTAGTACTATAAAAACAAGTTGTCTAGATAAATTTTTATATTTTGTAAAAAATTTATCTAGACCTATAGTCAGCCATAATCTTTTAGGTTGAATTAGGTGCGATTATTTTTAGCAATAACACTCCATAGCAAGAAAGAATCCAACTTAAATATCATCTTTCTACTCCCCATTTGAGGAGATGAATCCTCACGGTTATCACCTCATTCAAGATTACTATAGTATAAAAATTATCGTCATTGATAGCGCGACCGTTTGAGAACGTGATCACAATCTATGAGCCAAAAGAAAATCTGGATTATACCTCGCTTTGCTAGTAATGACGAGATACATAAAGTAAAATATGCTGTAGTTATTGTAAGTTACAAGTAAAGATCTAATGTACTTGAAAGCTAGATTGATCATCAACCAACCGATCAAAAAAGGCTCGTTTGGAGATAAACATTATCCAATAAATTTATAATGTAATAAGTATATTATTTTAAAGACTATATTTTTTTAGCTTCTGAAGCAAGAAGCAGAGGTATCCCATCAATAATCGGATAGACTAGACCATCTTCTTTGTTTATAAGAAGCCCTGCTTCTTTGTCATAAAACAAACTATTTCCTGTTGCAGGGCATAACAGCAATTTTAATAATTCAGAAGACAATGCCATAAAAGAATAAACTAATAATTTAGATTAACGACTGTTTTTAGCACTGGCCCAAGGCATTGCCTGTCCGTCACTACCAACTACCAAATCCCCAGATTCATCATATTCAGCAGCAAAATAAGACCTTCTGCCCAATACTAACTTTACCGGTTTGATTTTTTTACCATTATGAAAATATTCTTTTGCTTGCCCCCTTCCTTCTGGATTATTCTTGGAAGCTATTTTTGCTTTTCCTTTGCTCATTTTAATTACCTAATATAATGATAACAATTCTATATTTTAACAGCGGCATTGTAGGTTCGTTTTTAGATATAGTCAAGAAAAAAGTTTCCCAATTCCACTACGCATTAACGCTTTCGGATCCATTCTTGACACTTTTTTCATCGTTGTACTGATCTGTTTGAACTGCTTTAGTAGCGTGTTAACTTGTTGTACCGTGGTGCCAGATCCACCCGCTACTCTTTTCTTTCTTGAGGCATTCAAAAGATCTGGATCCTTGCGTTCTTTTCTGGTCATTGAACTCACTATTGCAATTTGACTTACTAGTACTTTATCACCCGAACTAACATCTCCAATTTTTCCTGATAATTTACTCATTCCTGGTAGAAAGTTCATCATGCTTCCAAGCCCCCCCATTTTTTTGATCATTTTAATCTGGGATATATAGTCATCTAGGTCAAATTGCCCTTTCTTTAATTTTGCGGCTGTTTTTTCAGCTTCATTACGATCAATAACACTTGCTGCCTTTTCAACGAATGATACGACATCTCCCATATCTAGTATTCGTGACGCTATTCTTTTGGCATCAAATTCTTCAAATGCATCTGGTTTTTCTCCAGTACTTAAAAATTTTATTGGTTTACCAGTTATATAACGAACACTTAAAGCCGCCCCACCCTTTGAATCACCATCAATTCTAGAAAAAATAATAGCTGTAATATTCAAATTTTGATCAAAACTTGAAGCGACATTTATGGCATCTTGACCTATC
>CAMCTQ010000101.1 GCA_945878545.1 Rickettsia typhi | reverse complement strand
AGAGCTTTTTATGGCAATCCGAAACTTGTAGTTCTTGATGAGCCGAATGCCAATTTGGATGAAGCCGGGGAGCTGGCTCTTTCAATGGCGCTTAGAGAAGCAAAGAAAAAAGGTATAGGAGTAATAGTTATCTCACATAGACCATCTGTGTTGTCAGAAGTAGATAAGATAATGGTTTTGCAAGATGGAGCAGTAGCTAGTTTTGGCTCAAAGGAAGAGGTTCAGGGGCGCATTAAGATGCTTCAAAATGGTATGATTCATATTAATGAAAAGCAATAAATACATTTAAGATTATGTCAGATAATAACAAACTAGATCCGGAAAAACTAAAGCAATTGCAACAATTAATGGCGAAGAATGGTATGATTCCTCCTGGAGAAATGGGAATGGATGCCGCTACGCAATTGAATAAGCCAAGTAAATTATCGCCAAAAGGTCTTATTGTTGGGATTATCCAGTCCATGCAATCAGGCGTAAGATTTATTGATCAATTTACCAATTTTATTGTTAATCGTAGAACAAGTAATTCGAATGATGTGGTTGATAGTGCTAGGTCACCAATCATTTTTGGGACATATACAATTATTATTTTTGTAATTTTTGGCTTGATTTGGGCTGCGACTGCACCTCTTGATAGTGCTGCTGTTGCTTCTGGTACAGTTATTAGTAATACACAGCGTAAAAGCCTAAATCATCAAGAGGGTGGTATAATTAAAACCATCTATGTGAAAGTAGGGGATACGGTTAAACAAGGAGATCCACTTTTGGAATTTGATTCGACTAGGATTAAATCTGAGCATGATAGTGTATTAAATCAATATAGAGCTTTTTTAGCTTCTGAGTTTAGGTTACTTGCAGAAATTAACGGTCAAGATACTGTAGAATATCCAGAGTTTTTAACAAAAGATAAGGCTATTCCAGAAGTCACAAAAATTATTGAAACACAAAATAATTTATTTCATTCTAAGAAAGATGTGAAGAGAGCTGAGCAAGATTCTTTGAAACAGAAAACTATGCAGCTAAAAAAACAAATTGAGGGTTATGAGGCGAAAAAGATTTCTCTTATTAAAACTCTAGAAGTTTTAAAAGATCGTGTAGATGCAACAAAAAAGCTTAATATTAAGGGGTTTGCTCAAAAAGCTGCATTGCTTGAATTAGAAGCAAAAGAAGCTTCGGCGCAAAGTGATATAGCGATGAATGATACTGAAATAGCCAAATCTGAGCAGGAAATTACAAGAACTGAGATTGAGTTATTAAATTTAGAGAGTAATTTTGTGTCTAAAACTTTAACAGAATTAAAAGAAACTCAAATTCAACTCTCAGAACGAAGAGAAAAATACAACCATTACAGTGATTCTCTTGACCGTATTATCTTAAGATCTCCAGTTGATGGAGTTGTGAATAATATCAACTATCATACTGTTGGCAGTGTAATACCAGCTGGGCAGGCAATTATGGATATTTCACCAACGGATGATCATTTAATTATCGAAGCAAAAGTAGAGCCTAAAAACATTGATTCAATCCGCGTGGGGCTTGAGTCTAAAATACGATTTAGTGCTTTTAAATCTAGAACCACGCCTTTATTTACAGGCACGGTTGTCTCTCTTTCTCCTGATATAGTTTTTGATCAAAGACAGCAAATGGATAATCGTTATGCTGGTGGCTACTATCTAGCACGTATTGAGTTAAATATGAGTGAATTTAACGAAGTAGCTAGTACTAGAAAAATAGAATTACACCCTGGTATGCAAGCTGAAGTCCAAATTGTAACCGGTACCAGAACTTTGCTCAAATATCTACTTGATCCTGTTATTGATGCAATGTTTAAGGGCTTTAAAGAAAAATAATGAAATTTAGTTTTGTAGTTCTAATAGTTCTAGCAAATGATGGATTATGATTTTGAACATTTGCCAGAAGACTTGATTTTCGCTATCAAAAACATCTATAGTCCGGCTGGGTTGAAACTGACAACTATGGCTTTGCGTGAGTCTGAGAGTTTTGCTTATGGAGCTTGTCGTTTTAGTCTTAATGGCAAGGCTATCGTATTTCGCACGGCAAAAATAACGCCGAGTAAAGTTGGCCAATTTGTAACAGTATGGAAGCGACCGAAACCAGGGAGCATTATAGTGCCTTTTGACATTACTGATGGCATTGAGTTTCTAATAGTAAGCGTATCTGATGGCATGGCATATAAAGGACAATTTGTTTTTGACCAAAGGATATTACTTATGAAAGATATCATGTCGCAAGATAATAAAGGAGGTAAGCGTGGTTTCCGTTTATATCCACCATGGATAAAGCCATTGTCTCAGGAGGCTTTAAAGACGCAGAATTGGCAATTACCATACTTTTTTTTCTTGGAAAAAACTGGAAAAGCTGATTTGGAAGTGGTTTGCAATCTTTTTCAACAGAAGAATTAAATTCTATAATATAAAAAGATGGAGCATTTAGGAATCAATGCTTATGAAAAATGAAATGAAAAAATATCTAAAAGAATATTTATATCAACTGATTTTTTTATTGGAAGCTTCAGTATTTATTTCTCTTATTACTGTCGTGTATTTTAGCCTTTTTGAGCTTGGAATTTATTTTTCTCTTAAGCTTTACCATTCTTCACTTTTTTATTTAGGCGTAATTTTTATAGCTGCTTCTTCTTGGCTATGTACAAAATGGGCTGTGGGGGCAAGAAGTAGTGGCCATGATTTGGGAAGAAAATATTTCTATGAATTTAGTGCTCCTAACTCTTTTAATGACAAAGTTGTAAAGTCTCTTATAGAAAAATATTTTACTGTAAAAGTTATATTTATAAAAATACTAAGCTCTTCTTTGGCTTCATTCGGGGGGGTGGGGCTTGGTAGAGAAGGTCCATTGGTTCATATAACTACAGCTGCTCTTCTTTCTTTTAAAAGAAAGATGAAGGATTTTGATATCGAACCTTCAAGCCTTTTGATTATAGGCACTTGTGTAGGCTTCGCAGCTGTGTTTAGAGAGCCTATAATAGGTTTAATTTATGTGCTTGAAATTTTTGGTTTTAAAGAAAGTAAGAAATGTTTAATCCAAAACTTAATTCTTGTTGTATGTACAACCTATTTATCTAAATTTTTACTAGAGTTAGTTCACGTAGAATCTATTCACTTTAGTTTAACTATTAAAGCTGTTGAAGATTTACTAATTTTCATAGAGCAAATAGATTTTTTGAAATTGTCTATGCTACTTATGCTCTCTATTGTTTTAGGCGCTATTGGTGGGGTTTTTATACAAATAACCCGTTATCATAGTAACTTGTATTTGCAGGAATCATCTAAAAAAACACTTATTATCTTACCACTAGTAGCTGGGTCATTTATTATACTTTTGGCTCATTTAGGGTCGATAAAAATTTTGGGACCAGGTGGGTACTTACTAAAAGACATATTCACTAATCATGATATAAACGCGGTTTCAGATTTTCTTGGAAAATATTTGAATACTATTCTTAGTCTTGTTGCAGGATGTGCTGGTGGAGTGATAGTGCCATCTCTTAGTCTTGGGGCTCTTCTTGGCGACCTAATCTCTGAGGTTTTTGCCGTTTCTTCGGCTTTTATGATTATCCTGTGTACTACGTCTTTTTTAAGTTCTATTATCAAAGCTCCTGTTACAGCAGCTGCTTTGATAATAATGTTTATAAAACCAGATATAAATATAGCTATTTATATAATTATAACTGCCTGCTTAAGTCATTATTTATCTTTTTTTATTAAAAGAATTCTGGGATATAAAGTTATTTAGCTTTGCTACGAATAGAAACTGGTACTGTGCCTTATCTATAAATCGGGTTGGAGTCAATTTGTAAAAGTAGAAATCTTTTTATTAGAACCAATAATTTTTTAAGGTTTTTGCCGAGAACATATTAGAACATTTCCCTTAACATCTGAAATGTACAAGGTGTCACCAGCTTTTACTTGCTCTCTTTCCGAATCTTCAAGCCTGGCATTCATAGTGGTCCCAGACCATGATACTTGACCTATTTTCCCTGGTTCTATGTGCTTATCAAATACTATTACTTGATTACCCACTAAGTTAAAATAGCTTTGATCAATATTATTTCCTTTCTTTTTACCGTAGACAAACTTTTTTAATGGCCACCAGAGAGCTAAAAACCAAGCAAGAGAGATAAGACCGAATGTAGCTATCTGATAATCAATAATTTCTGGATAAGAAGAAATTAAGGCAGAGCTTGTTAATGCTCCAAGACCAAGGAATAAAAAGCCGATTCCTGGAACTTTGCTAAATTCAATAATAATACAAACTATTCCTATGATTAGCCAAATTTCTACAGAAGATATATTCATACTAAACTAGTTTTTTACAATACGTAATGTTTACTATATTGGTTAAGTTTGATTTTCGCAAGAATTCCTTGGTTTTAGATAATAGAATTTACTATCTCCTCTTAAAAATAATTGCATCAGATACTGGTCTTACTGTTGTTAATCCATTGGCTTCGTCTTCATCGCCGATTTGCTGATTAATATATTTACCATTGATATATAAAGTTGAAGACCCACCTCCATCAAGGTTAATTGCTGAGGTACAACCTTGTTCTAGCATAAGATTGGCTAGTTCTTTTAAACTCATACCTTCAGCGTTGTTGGTATTTTATAATTCATTAAGAAGTATTTTTTTTACATCATTTACTTGTAGTTCGTTTATTGAGATATTTTTCTTTTGAAAAATATCCTGAGTTTCTCTTAATGTTAGAGAGCTTGGAGCTTTTGTATAGATACATTCAACGACCAGAATGATTATTTTCCCACTCTTGTCAATGCCAATAGCAGTGCGTGCATGTTTTTCTGAATCGAGGAGTTTATCAT
>CAMCTQ010000100.1 GCA_945878545.1 Rickettsia typhi | reverse complement strand
GTACTGCTAAGTAGCTGTCACTTGTATAAAATGTCGAATCAGGTAATCCCACCCATAAGTACCATTTAGCTTGTGGATCATTTATCTCAATTGGTATTGCTTCAGAGTAAATTAAGTTTGGATCAACTTTCTCTTGTTTAATCCAATCCAAAGATAAATCAGTTTGTCCAGGTTTTGTTGACTGGTTTACATAATCATAAGTTTTGCTTACTAATGCAAAATTAGAATCAGGTAATAATGTTTTGATACTATTATTTCGGATAATCCCAGTGATCCCTCCTTTTAGTGGGCCGTCTAGATCATAAAAAGGAACGATAAATACCAAGCCAATTCTATCTTCATCTTTTTTAGTTTTATTATATTCGGTATTATCACAAGTAATTACATTTGGGCCGCTGATCATTGGTAAATTTAGCCCATGTATTTTATCAGCATTTGGGTAATTTTTTCTGAGCCAGTCAAATTGTTTGACCATCAAGCGATATTCATAAATTTCAACTTCTTCATAATGTGGACCAGCTTCCTCTTCTTTCGCTTTATTATTCTTACCTAAATAAGTAATTAGTTCATCGAACATTTTAATAGGTTCTTCTGGTTTTCCTGTTACTGTATCAATTATTTCGGGGTTTAAATTTTCGGGTACAATATAGACTTCTGAAATATTTACGTTACTTGCTAAATTATTATAAATTTGTTGAATAGATGATAAACCATCAGAACTCAAGTTTTCTGCATGCCTTGTTATTCCTCTAACGCTAGGTAACAGACTAATAGTCCGTAAATTTTGATAAATTTGATGTAATGAGTTTTCTAACTCTTTGACCGCTATATGTGTACTGGTGCTAGAAGATGAAATATATTCTCTTTTTGCGGAATCATAATCTGCATTAGATTTCAAAATTAACATCCAAATTGCAGCTGCTCCAACTAGCAAAATTATCGAAAATTCTACTAGCGTGACAACACCTTTGTGCTTACCTTTTGTACTAGGCGGTTGATCAGAAAGGGTCATAAGGGTTCTCATAATAGGTTGACACCTTATAATGCTAACACAACAATAATTGAAGTTAAATAATAATAGATTTATTAACTATATACCTTTGATTAATCAATAAAAATACTGTAGTAGTTATAGCACATGTGGACTAGTCGTGTATCGATAGTCGCTTTGCTAACTCTTGTTCGATTTTTTGACGAAAATATTCGTTTTGAGATAAAAGGTTATGAAAGTTTTGGGCCTTCAATACTAACAGTAAACATGGGGTTAACGTTTTAATTGTTGCTGTGCGTGGAACCGAATGCATCAACGCTATTTCTCCAAAATAATCTCCTGTTTCTAAAACTTTTAGTCTTTTTTGCTGCGGTGTCTTATAATTCTTTATTACTTCAAGTTTACCATAAGCAATTATAAAAAATAATTCTCCTATATCACCTTCTTCAAAAATCACTTCATCTATCGAATGATTTTTGACTACGAATAATCCAATACAATCTTCTACTATTTGTAAAGATAAACCACTAAACAATGGTATAGCTCTGAGCCTCCCTACTGTAATAGTTACATCGTTATAATTTTCATTAATTATGAAACCATGTTGTTTATCCCAGAGCGCCTTGTAAAGCCCTTCTTGCTTGAGTAAATATTCGTGGGTACCATGCTCAACTACGATACCTTGATCTAAAACATATATGCAATTATAGTTTACAATTGAATCAAGGTGGTGAGTTATAGTGATAGTTGTTTGTTTCTTCCTCAAGACCTCAACCATAGAATTCATTTCTGACATTGTCAGTAGATCCAAAGCTGAAGTGATTTCATCAAGAAGTAGAATTTTAGGGCTTGACAAGAGTGCACGAGCAATAGAAAGACGCTGACGTTGCCCTCCAGAAAGGTTAGTTCCTCCCTCTCTTATTATAGTATCATATTTCAATGGTAGATTAAGAATAAAATCATGAATTTTAGCCGCTTTTGCAGCTGACTCGATCATTTCTTGTGTAGCATTTAGATTGCCAAATCTAATATTCTCATATATGGAAGTGTTAAATAGCATAGCATCTTGAAAAACTACGCTTATTAAGTTATATAATGATGTTGGTGAGATGGATGACAGATTTTGTGAATCAATAAAAATTTTTCCAGTTATTGGTTGATATAATCCTATAATAAGATTTAATAAAGTAGTTTTTCCAGAACCACTAGATCCAACAAAAGCTATAGAATGGTTTTTAGGAATGGTTAAATTAATCTGATCTAAAACTTTAACATTGTTATCATAAGAAAATGTCAAAGCCTCAATAGTAATATTTTGAGTAAAATCTTTTATTTCTAGTACATTGTTTTTTGTATCAAGATTATTTTCTTTTTCAAGGAATGTTTTAATACTGCGCCAAGCTATTATGCCATCTGTCAAACTAGGGAGATTGTATATCCATCGTGTTGTGGAGTAGATCAAAGTAGAGAAAATCATTTGGAAAGCAACTAAAGATGGCAAAGTAATGAGATCATTATACACCATATAAGTAGACCCACTTATAACTATTAATATAAAGAAAATCGGTGCCACTTCTGCCCAAGATATTATAAGATAATTTAAAAAATTAATTCTAATAGTATTAGCGGTTAGGTCAGTTGTTATTTTCATGACCTTATTTTTTAAAAATAAGGTCAAATGAAATATTCTTATAACAGGTTGTAAAATAATTAACTCACGAAGTGCTGGCTTTAAAGGTGGTAATGAAGAGCTAGTCCTACGGTAATTGACTATAAGGGATACAATTTTTTTAGGGCCAAAAAACATAAAAGGAACAATTGTTATTGACACTAATGTTAACCTCCAATCTAAAATAGCAAGAAATGTGGTATTAACACAAAAAAATAAACAGGGGAAAATAATGCTAGCTGAGAAACCAGATATACTTTTCTCTAAAGAATTGAATGTCTCAGAAAAATAACTCAAAATCTCTTCACTTGATTTGGTTGAGTAATAATTCATAGGTAATTGTTCTAATTTTTCATACAATTTTTGTCTGATATTTAAGGTGATTGCTCCTACTGTGGCAGCATATAACTTATGACGTAAAATAATGATTGGTATAATGATGATAAAACAACCAAATAAACCACCAATGACTTTTGTTAATAATAGTTTATCTTTATTATTAAGTGCTTCGATAATTATTTTAAGCGAGAAAGAGTTGAATGTATAAAAAATTACTTCTAATAAAATACAAACAATTATTATAAGGAATTTAGTATAATATGGTTTGAATGAAATTATCATAGTTTAAGTTTTTATTTAGGTTTACACGCTACTTAGGTTCTGGAAGCGGACAGTATAAATAAATATGAGTTTGATCAATGTCTCTCTACTTTCAATAAAAACAAGCTTACCTGTGCTGAGAATCTCTTCTATTTTAGAGCTATCTATATCTTTGAAGATATTTATTTCAGCTATTTTAGAGATTAAAGAATTTTTATCAGAAAAATAGTTAGTTAAAGATTCTATTGTAAAATTTATGCTTCTCATACTAATAATACAATTTGTTGTTACGGTTTTTTATCATAACTATAGTATAGGAGTTTTATGGGTTTAAAAAATTAAAATGGTGCAAACGGCAATTTAACTTTTTAGGTTATTTGATCATAAAAGCGCTTATCACAATCTCTGACTAGAGTTCTTTATTGTTAGTTTAAGGAAATTCGATTAGAAGAGGCAATAATTTGTGGTGTTGCATTATTTCTTTAGTTTGGGTTCTCAATTCTTTTTTAGTTAAAGTATTTTAACTAAACAACTCTATTTTCCCCCCTAGTACTATTAAAAAATTCACTATTAACTGAATAGTACTCAAGTTAAAGCTGAGGAGGGCGTCAAGTTTTCTTTAGTCAACTTGATTGGATGTCTTGTCATAACATAAAAATTAATAATTAGTTACTTTATTAACTAATTTGTAGTATACTGATAGTTAGGGGTAGAGTTTTTAAAATAATTTTACCTTATAACATTAAAATTAGGAGGTTTATATGACCAATGAACAAGCAGGAGGTTTGAATCAAGATCCTAATGTTAGAGCTCAATATCAATCGGTGTTACAAGAATTAATGCTTTTTTTCCAGAACAACCAACAACTTAATCACCATAATATTTTGAATGATACTGATTATAATTTGTTAGGTAAAGATGCTGCAGACCAAGCAACTGAGCTAGAGTAGCATAATCAATAATTTAATAGCGTAAGAGAATGTTTGTGGCTAGTGACAAGAGGTGCAAAGTGACCGTCCAGAAAAAAGTTAGCTTTTATCGAGTTTTATTGATGGTCACGCCTTCGACAAGCTAGCTACTTTATGGTTATGACGTTTTTTTAATTAACAATTCTTATTAATTTGAGTTCCTAAGTCTTTAATCAAATATGTTATAAAATTCCATAAATTATCCTGTTCTATAACTTGATTTATTTGCTCTATAGGTAAAAACCGACGCATTTCTTGTTTGAATTCCACTAATAATTGCTTGTTTTGTATCAACGATTGCTCTCGCTCATTAAATAAATCTAAAAAAATATCTAGTTTGTAATTTCGATCTTGAAGTTTTTTAGGTATTAATTCAAATCTAGGTTTTAATCCTTTTTGATGAAGCCATAATATATCCCATAAATCACGATATTTGATACGATTTAACCTAAGAGCAAATGCCACTAATTTATCTGCATAAATTTCTTCAAGACTTTGTACTTGTATGATTAATCCATTAGTCCCCATATCAACTTCATAATGATTTAATAGCATCATTGGTTGTTTTTCATAAGATGGTAGGGCGCATACATCTATATTGATACGCTGAGCTGGTAAATGGTTATGCAAAGGTCTCGTTTCTATTTTGA
>CAMCTQ010000099.1 GCA_945878545.1 Rickettsia typhi | reverse complement strand
TAGGGCAGTTTAATCCAACAGAATTAAAAGAACTGTTAGTTAGAGTCTTTACCAATACATTTGAGCTTCAAGATATGCAATATCTTGCCAAGGTGGTTGATACATTTAAAATAAACCTAAAATCTTTTGCTGCTCAATCAAAAAGTGGTGGGATTTGCACTGCTCTAACATTTTTTCTATCTTTACCAACACCTCAATTAAAGGAGCAATATCTTAGGCTTTTGAAGGAAGAAGGTGTTCACCCAGATTCAGACCTAGATAGACCTGATTTTGTTGCAATGGATAGTATGACATTATTGATGTATTGTTGCAATAAGGGGGACCGTGAGTCAGTTGAGTTGTTGCTTCGATATGGTGCTGATATTAATCAGGTAATTAAAGTAGTTAATAAACACGGTGTAATGACATTTCGTACTCCGTTTTCTGTGTCTATAGGGTCAGCCGATATTGACTTTGTAAAATATCTTGTCAGTCAAGGGGCTAATCCTCTAAAGGCAATGAATCTTTTTAAGGAATTTGTCGCAAGTTTTATGGAAGGTCCATTAGGGTCCAATCTAAAATTAATGCCTACAATGGGTTATGGGGCAATTCCAGTTGAAATAAGAGAGGAATATTTTTCGCAGGTCTTTTCTATAATAGAGCAATGTTATTTGAAGGAATTGCTAACTTATTCTGAGGTTTTAGAAGCGCAGGGTTTTGAGGAAGAGAAAGAGTTTAAAACGGTTGATAAATTGTCAAAACACTCTGCTTCTAGTGCTCAAAAAAAAGGAGTTCAAGAACTAGTTTCAGAATATATTAGTTTTAAAAAATTAGAGCAAGATTTTTTAGAGCAAGATGCTGCCACTATAGAAAATACATTTGACATATTATTGCTAAAATTTTGTCAAAATGGTTCTGAAGAAATTTTGGATCAACTACATGGGCATATTAATTCGAACCCAGAGCTACATCATTATGCTATTAGTTCTATTTTAGAATCAACAAAATCTGCTCATCTAGCTCGTGAAATATTCATGCACACACCTTCTTTGTTGCATAAATTTTTTACACTGAAAAAACAATTATGTGATTCGTCATTGCAACAAAATAAAGCTTCTATTGTTCCTGAAGGAGTATATGAGATGCGGTCCAACCTAAAAAACACGGTTTATGTTGCCATTGCGTTAGATCTAAGAGGTCAATTAGAAGAACAAAGTCCCGGATTATATAACAAATTTACTCAAAAATTGTCAGACTGTAGATTTATCAAATCTGATAGCAAAGATATGCCTGGGATAAAAACTTATAAAGGGGTGATAAAATTAAAAATTGCTGGAGAGGATATTTCGATAGCTACTAATAAAAAATATTTAGATAAATTCACAGGCAATGTTCTAATTATTTTTGACCGAATTTATACCCACAAAGATAAAATAGGATCATCTATCATTACTCAAGAGGTGGAGACATTTGATCAAGTATGGCAGTTTAGCGGAGCATTAGGGGAGGAGAATCAGGATTTTATAGAGGGGGGCGTAGAGGAGGGGTTTATATCTTTTGATCCTGTGCTTGAAGAACAATCCTCAGTAATTATTGGTGAACTTGTTGAGTAGTAATGTCTGGAGTGTTGGTAGTAGCTCTCTGGAGATCATTTAGAACATTATGTCATGAACAACATACTAGATTATCGAAATTAAGTTAATGAGTGCATAAAAATTAGTTTTTATCAAAGTTTAAATTATACTCCATTAATAGAGATTAAAAATTTAAACAAAAATAAATTTGATATGCGTTGGTTATATTATCTAATTTCGGTAACAGGTGTAATTTTTACAGCCATTGCTTACCAGTTTTCAGAAGCTGCGTTATATATTTTGTATATTTTAGTTCCTTATATTTTATTGGGGCTACGAGATATCTTATCAGTTAAACATACTATTTTACGTAATTATCCAGTGATTGGTCATTTGAGATATATGCTTGAGTCCATAAGACCAGAGATTCAACAATATTTTGTTGAATCGGATAAGGATGGTATGCCTTTTAGTAGGGAAATAAGATCTCTTGTTTATCAAAAAGCTAAAGGTGCAAGGGAGACGGTGCCTTTTGGTACTAAAAATGATATCACATCTATTGGTTATGAGTTTTCCTATCATTCACTTGCTCCCAAACATGTAACTGATGATAAGAACAGGGTGCTTTTTGGCGGAGTAGATTGTGCCAAACCATATAATGCATCAAGGCTAAATATTTCTGGAATGAGTTTTGGAGCGATCAGTCCAAATGCTATCAGAGCGCTAAACAAAGGAGCAAAAATAGGTAATTTTGCCCATAATACCGGGGAAGGGGGAGTTAGTCCTTATCATCTTGAAAACGGTGGAGATATTATTTGGCAAGTTGGTACTGGTTATTTTGGTTGCCGTTATAAAAATGGTAGATTTGATCCAGAGGCTTTTGCAAAAAATGCTAATATGGATGTTGTTAAAATGATTGAATTAAAGTTATCTCAAGGAGCAAAACCTGCTCATGGGGGGATTTTACCAGGAGTCAAAGTAACAGAAGAAATCGCTAAAATTCGCATGCTTGAGGTAGGAGTTGATGCAATATCGCCTCCTATGCATCCCGAGTTTTCTACGCCCATAGGGTTGCTTGAATTTATTGCCAAACTAAAAAAATTATCTGGTGGAAAACCTGTTGGCATGAAATTATGTATAGGACACCAGAGTGAATTCATGGCTATATGTAAAGCCATGATCGCAACAGGTATAACCCCTGATTTTATTACAGTTGATGGTGCTGAAGGAGGCACTGGTGCTGCGCCTCTTATTTTTGCTGACAGAGTTGGCACTCCTATTAACGAGGCAATTACCTTTGTTCATAATTGCTTAGTTGGAGTTGGTTTACGGGACAAAATGCGTCTAATTGCTAGTGGTAAAGTAGCAACTGGTTATGATATGTTAACGAAAATAGCCCTTGGGGCTGATACGTGTAATGCTGCAAGAGCAATGATGTTTGCACTTGGCTGCATACAATCTCTTCAATGTAATACAGATAGATGTCCGACTGGGGTTGCAACACAAAATAAACATAGGTGGCAGTCGCTAGATGTTCCAGATAAATCAATGAGGGTTGGTAATTTTCACCGACGAATATTATCTGACTTTTCTGAAATTGTTGGGGCGTTGGGACTTAGTAGCCCAGATGAACTTAATGCCTCGCATGTCAGAAAATATACGGATATTGGAGTTAGCAAAAGCTTTGCTGAAATCTATCCAATAGCAAAAAAAGGAGAGCTATTAGATGCGGCAGCTGTTGGTATTTATGCTGATCTGTGGCGAAATGCAAAAGCCGAAAGTTTTAATTAGATTTATGTGTAATAAAATAAATTGGTAATATTTAAGTTTTGTTATGTTAGAATCAAAGTGTGTGAAGTAAAAAATATGGAAGGATTTTTATTATGAGCATTGAACAAAAATACAAAAAACAGATGGATGCTATAATTAAACAGCATTTTGAGAATAGTCAAAATATTGAAGCGTTAACTAAAAGTTCTGATCCTAAAAAGGCTTTATATGAGTTGGCTAATAAATTGGCAACTAAGTTTTGTTTAGAAAATGGTATTTCCTCCACAGACAGTGTTAGTGTAGAAGTGTTAAACAGTTTTGGTAATAGGGTAGAAAAACAATCTAAAGAACTTTATTTAGCAGATGGATTTAGTTTTAAAACCGAGTTAACTGCAAACCGAGTTGTTAAATCTATTGAAACCCTAGCAAGAGTCAATAATACTATCATTCCAGCAACTGATATTACAGTTGATCGTTCTATTGCTAGCGAGTTTTTACCTAGTTATGAAAAAAGAGTGCTGGAGTTAGAAAAAGAAAAAGCAAGATATGAACGGTTGTTAGGTAAGAAAGTTTCGGAAAAAGTGAAAGCAAATTTCCTTAGTAAATTGGAAGAAACTCAAAATGAGTTGAGAGGTTTAACTGATACAGTAAAAGAGTTAACATCTGGAGAAAAACAATTTGTAACAATCCATATACCTATAAATCCTAAGGATAAATTTATGGATATGCCGCAGAGAGAAATTGAGGCTATACGAAGGGCAGACTTATCTCTGGTTGATCCTTCTTCAGTTGAAGTTTTTCAAGCGTTAAAGAAAAATATTAAAACTTTGTCAACTTCATTAGCTGTTACCACAAAGAGATTAGGAGGATTGATTGGGCAGATTCCTGCTGAAGATTTAAAGCCCCAGCATCTAAATATAGTAATAGAGAAAAAAGATTATGTTCTTACAGTAAATCTTGCGCAGAAGATGCTTGATAATTTAACCAAGGGTTTTGACGAAAATAATGTATCCTTTCCTCTGTCTGCACAGCAGGAGCAGCGTATGAATTCTATAATAGAAATACATTCGTTACTTGATTCTAAAAAGAAAGATAGCAAATTAATATCAGAGTTTGTTGAAAAGATTGAGGATAGAGTTGATTTAGATAGAATAAAGTCTCATTTAAACAAACAGGAAAAACTTTCTGATACAATTTTATTAAACGCAGACAAAAGTAAAGAATCTTCTTTATCAAAAAATCTAAAGGAAAGTGAGGCAAAATTTGTCAAGCTCTTTGCAAAACTTACGGTTGGTGAAATTGAAACTGATGCACAAAAAGAATACTTGGGAGCTATGCTTGAGAGGTCTATAGGTAATAAAGGATTAAACTCAAGACTTACAGCTTTCTCGCGAGAAAAGGGAAATGCGGCATATAGTAAGTATCAGTATCCTGTGGGCGATATAAAATATTTTTCCTACAAAACTAGGCATTTTGATAAGATTCCTGATATTAATAAGAAATGTGAAAGGAATCTTGAGTTATTAGCTGCTGGTCAAAAAGTAGGCGAGTCAGAAAAACTTAACCAGTTTGAATATGG
>CAMCTQ010000098.1 GCA_945878545.1 Rickettsia typhi | reverse complement strand
CACAAGTTTTTATAATTTGAAGGCTAAAAATCTGTGATTGTTCACGATACGTGAGCTATGGCGCCTTGAGTTCCTGCAAAATTTATGTATCAGAGCTTTAACTATTCTTCTATAGCTTCTACAGATATTACCTCAGGAACATAGTGCTGAAGCATCGACTCAATACCATTTTTCAAAGTAACACTGGAACTTGGGCAACCAGAACAGGCTCCGTGCAATTGGAGGTAAACTATACCATCCTTAAAACCCTTATATATTATGTCTCCACCATCCATGGCCACAGAAGGCCTGACTCTAGTCTCTATAATTTCAATGATTTGCTTTTCAATTTCTGAAAGCCCTTCGGTGTTAACTTGAGTAAATATATTTTTGTTTTCATCAAAAACTGGCAACCCAGAAACTAAATGATCCATAATAACCATTAATATTTCGGGCTTTAACAATTTCCAATCAGATGTATCATTTTTTGTTACAGTAATAAAATCAGCACCAAAAAAAACTGCTTTGATATCACTGATACTATATATTTTTGCTGCCAAAGAGCTTTTAGCTCTCGCTTCATCAAAATTGTTGAAAAATACTGGTTCAACACTGATTTCAAGACCAGGAAGAAATTTTAAAGCATTAGGATTAGGGGTTTCCTCAGTTTGAATAAACATATATTATAATGGCCTCTTAAAAAAGATTATTTACTAGTACCTAGGATAGACTATGAAGATATTATATTCTTCTGAGAGCGAGTAATTTTTAAAAATAACAACGCTGAAATAATAAAAATAATAATGCCTACTACATCTTGACCAAAATCACTAAGTCCAATTGGGATGGCTAGAATATTTGCATCTTTATACAAAGCAAAAGGTATGCTCAGTAGCGCTCCCATTATAGCTTCTCCTGCAATAAACCCTGATGCAATCATTACACCGTTTTCTTGTAACACAGCTGAATTTTTACCTTTTGATACTATAGAACGCAACATTCCTCCACAAAAGAATGCTATTGAGATTCCTATAGGTAAATAAAACCCCGCTGCAAAAGTCATTATTGGTAATCTTAGCTTCTCGGAACATTTAGAAATCACTAAATCAATAATAATAACAATTATAGCAATAACTATTCCACTATTGAGTAATGTCCAGGGGAGTTTGCCAGTAAACAACCCCTTTGTTACAGATGAAATAAGCATGGCTTGAGGCGCAGAAAGTACTTTTGCTGGATCCATATCAGGACGTGGTAACATATCACCAATTCCATAAGCTTCAAACATAGTTTGCAATACAAAAGGAGTAGTAATAACTGATGCTATAACTCCTATAACAAGTACCAATTGCTGCTTCCAAGGTGTTGCTCCAATTAAATACCCAGTTTTTAAATCTTGCATATTGTCTCCGCCTAAAACCATTACAGCCCCTACAACAGATGTAAAAATCAAAGTCATTCCAATAATTGTTATATCTGATATATAACCACTACCTTCAGCAAGCAAAATTGGAGATATAATGGAAGCAAACAGAATAATAGTCGCCAAACATAATCCAGAAGCTGGTAGAGAAGTAGTGCCCAAAATTCCAACAAGTTGCGATGCAACAGAAGACATAACAAAACCAACAATAATAACTGCAAAAGCAGCAAAACCTGAAATAGCAATTTTATACCAACAAGTAAACGTAGTATCAGCAAGTGTATAATAAAAGAACATAGCAATAAAAATGGATATCAAAAATATTCCAGTAATAAATATGAAAGGAGGAATATCTTTTTCTGTTCTAAGACGCCCTGATGATGCTATTCTGGTCGACCCTGCAATACCGAGAATTACAGCTCTTTTTATTGTTGGCAATATTGACACCAATGACCACAATGATCCCGCTATCATAATTCCTACAGCTATATACCGTAGATATTGCTTTTGTATCATCACCAAAGATGGTACCGCATCCATAGAAGCAATTTCACCACTATAAATTAGACCTAAATATGGGAGAACCACAAAATTTGCTACTAATGCACCAATTAGCATTATTGAACTACTCCCTAATCCTATAATATAGCCCGCTCCAATAGATAAAGGAGAAAGAGCAACACTAGCACCAATAACAGTACCAAATGACTTTACTCCGTATATTACAAAATCTGAACCTATTTTAAATCCACCTTGAGCTAAAGTGATTAATGCCGATATAAAAGAGCCTTTAAGCAACAATGATGTCGCCTGACCTTTACTTTCACCAGAGATAAGAACTTCTGCAACGGCAATTCCCTCGGGATATGGCATCTTTTCTTCTACAATCATAATATTACGCAAAGGAATAGACATAAACACGCCCAATATACCACCAAGACCTAATATCAGCATTGTATCCAAATATCTAAACTCTTGCCAATAGCCTGATAATAAAATTGCCGTAATACAAAATGCCGCCATAGCCGCAACACTCTCACCGGCTGAAGCAATAGTTTGTACTACTACATTTTCTAATATACTAGTTTTTTTAAATGCTTTAAATATCATCAATGACAGCAGTGCAGCAGGAATAGACGCTGCAACAGTACGAGCAAATTTCAAACCTATATATAAACTAGACATAGTAAAAATGGCTGCTAGAATGATCCCCACTAACACTGCCTTTACTGTTACTTCCGGTAATGATATTTGTCCTTTGATATAAGGCACATTATTGTCTTTATTGAGGTTTTTCATAATTTTTTACAAACCTAGCTCTTAACTTTTCAACCTTATTTTGTATAATTTTTTTCTTGCTATAAGTCAATCAATCTACTACAAAAAAAATTATTTTGCATAGAAAAAATACTTTTTTTACACTCATTCAATTATAGTTTTAAGCTTTCTTTGCCATTCTTTTCCGCTCTGTTGGATCAAGATACATTTTTCTAAGCCTAATTGATTTTGGAGTAACCTCCACTCGTTCATCATCTTGAATATAAGCAATAGCTTGCTCTAGTGACATTAAACGTGGGGGTGTCAGACGCACAGCTTCGTCTTTACTTGTTGTTCTCATGTTAGTTAGTTGCTTTGACCTGAGCGGATTAACCTCCAAATCATTATCACGTGTATGTTCTCCAATAATCATACCTTTGTATACGGCAACTCCAGGAGTAATAAACATTTGCCCCCTGTCCTCAAGTTGCCATAATCCGTAAGCTACAGAGTCACCATCTTCTGTTGATATCAGTACTCCGTTTCTTCTACCTTCGATTTTACCGCAATAAGCCCCATAAGAATGGTATATCCTGCTCATAATACCAGTACCACGAGTTTCTGTTAAAAATGGACCATGATAGCCAATCAAACCCCTTGATGGAGCTATGAATAGGAGGCGTGTTTTGCCAGCGCCAGTAGAGCGCATATCAATCATTTGTCCTTTTCGAAGATTCATTGATTCAACAACTGAGCCTACATATTCAGAATCTACATCTATCTGGACTTCTTCCATCGGTTCTTGGCGCTCACCAGTCTTTTCATCTGTCTTGTACAGCACAGTTGGACGACTAATAGAAAGCTCAAAACCCTCTCTTCTCATTGTTTCAATCAATACACCCATTTGTAACTCACCACGACCTGCTACTGAAAAAGAATCAGTTTGAGCCGTTTCTGAAATGCTAATAGCAACGTTACCTTCTGCTTCTCGCAGTAATCTTGCTCTTAAAACCCTGGAAGTTAATTTATCTCCTTCCCGTCCAGCTAGAGGAGAGTCATTAATAGAAAATATCATTGCAAGAGTCGGCGGATCTATTGGTTGCGCTTCGAGTGGAACAGAAACTTCAGGGGCACAAATTGTATCTGCAACACTGGCAATCTCAAGACCAGCAATAGCAATAATATCTCCAGCAATAGCACTTTGAATAGGAACCCTATCCAATCCCTTAAAACTCAGCATTTTAGTTATTCTACCGTTTTCAATGACTTTACCATCAATATTCATCACTTTAATAGGTGTGTTAATTTTTGCTGTACCAGTTTCAATTCTACCAGTTAGAATTCTTCCTAAATACGAATCATACTCTCTTGTAGTAACGATCATTGAAAAAGGGGCATTAGGTTCGGATTTAGGTTCCTTAACGTGTTTTATGATAGTATCAAATAGATCAGATACATTTTCACGTGGTCCACTTAAATCATGTACAGCCCACCCACTTCTGCCTGAAGCGTAAATGATAGGAAAATCCAACTGATCATTAGTCGCATCTAGCGACATAAACAATTCAAACACTTCATCTAAAACTTCAATTTCTCTTGCATCACTACGATCAATCTTATTAATAACAACAATAGGTTTTAAACCAATCTTTAAAGCTTTTCCAAGAACGAATTTTGTCTGGGGCATTGGACCTTCCGCTGCGTCAACTAACAATACCACACCATCTACCATAGATAAAATACGCTCAACCTCTCCACCAAAATCTGCGTGACCTGGGGTATCTATGATGTTAATTTTTGTATCATTCCAATTAACAGACGTGCATTTTGCTAAAATTGTTATACCACGTTCCCTTTCCAAATCATTTGAATCCATAGCTCTTTCAGCTACTTCCTGATTATCTCGGAACAACCCACTTTGTCTTAACATTGTGTCTATAAGCGTTGTTTTGCCGTGATCGACGTGCGCTATAATCGCTACGTTTCTGATATGAGAGGACATGTTTTTTTATTTATTAATGTTTTACAAAAAGTTGTAGTAATTTAAACATTTTTTTACTAAAAGTCCACAAATTCTTTAAAAACATATGTAGATTGATAGCATTACTATAATCTTTTCAATTGAATTAGCCTAATTAGAAGCGAAGAGCGAAACATATAAATAGTAAACGACGAATGACCTAGGCATCCAAATCAAAGACTATAAAAAACGTTCTATAAGTTATTTGGTAGACTTTTAAGACGGTAGATTAAGAGTTTATTTAGTAGATTTATTAGTTATGTTGTCATTTCAGCGAAAGATGGAATCCAGAAATAACAAGCCTGGATCCCCTCTTCCGAGGGAATGACAAAGAGGTGAGGGG
>CAMCTQ010000097.1 GCA_945878545.1 Rickettsia typhi | reverse complement strand
CCTCATCTAAAGTATTAAATTCTCCTGTGCTGAGTGGGCCTGCCAATTCTTTAACATTACGGGCATCTAAGATTTTAATTTTCTCAATCAGTGTTGCAAACATCTATAGTCTCCTTGTGGTTTTAAGTTAAAAGCGTGTAAATCTATATAGGAGATTGATTAAAAAATACAGGACTATTTATATTATTAATAGAATGAGTACGGTTTTTCGTCTTTATAAATCAAGCATAAATGGTACATGGTCAGATGGTCTATCCCAGCTGCGTGCCTCTTTGAGAGTGGTAATGCTTTTAAGTTGATTTTTTAGCGGTGAACTTACCCAGATATGGTCTAATCTTCTGCCTCGGTTAGATTTCTGCCAATCTTTATTTCTATAACTCCACCAACTATATAATTTTTCATCCATACTAGTAAAATGTCTGCCACTATCGATAAATTCGAATGAATTTTGCAAATTTATTAACAACTCTCGCTCAATTGGTGTATGGCTCACAACATTTTTTAGCTGAGAGCTGGACCATACGTCATTTGCATGTGGAGCAATATTTAAATCACCAAGTAGTATGATTTTATCATTCTTGTTTCGGTTTGCCAAAAACCAACTTTGCATTAATTTGATATATTCCAATTTATGTTTGAATTTGGGATTAATAGTGATATCAGGTTCATCTCCACCTGCTGGAATATAAAAATTGTGAATCTCGATATCACCTATTTTCGCAGAGATATGCCTTTTATCGTTATTATAAAAACTAGAAGAAAAGATATTATTAATAGGATACTTAGATAAAATCGCAACCCCATTATATGATTTTTCTCCCGCAAAAGCCATATATTCATAGCCTATCTTCTTAATTTCATCCTGTGGGAATACTTCGTCAGAAGCCTTTGTTTCTTGTAAACATATTACATCAGGGTTGCTAATTTCAGCTAAAGTTCCTAATAAATTCAAACGTAGACGAACTGAATTGATGTTCCATGTTACTATTTTCATTTGGTTAATTATTTTTTAAATAAAACATTCCTTGCTTTTTCAATCTCTACTTCATTGACTTTTTTAACTTCTGGATTATCAGTGCTACAGATAAAACTACAACCTTTATATTCCATGCGTAAGTATTCTGATGTTTGCCAGAAAGCATCTTCAAAACCTTTTGGTAAGGAAGTAGATCCTAGGCTACCGATGATAAATAATTTTTTGCCACGTAATTTACGTCCTAAGTCTTTTCTGATATCAAGTAGATCAGTTAAGCGATCTAAGAAAATTTTCATAGTGGCACTCATTGTATACCAATAAACAGGAGTTGCCAGTACGATAAGATCATGCCCCATTATTCCTTCTATCAAGGGTAAAAAATCATCATCTTTATTTTGATGTTCATAATCATAAATGGATATATTAAGTGTTTTGAGATCGATAATTGGGATGCTACTATTACCAATAATTAAATCTACTGCTTTTCTCGTGTTACCAGAACTTCTTGAACTACCAACAATGATTATAGGGTTTGTCATGATTATATACTTTAATATTTTTCATGTTAATAAGGATCAGATTAATCTACTGATCTTGAATAATACGATTTATAAATTTTTTAGCTATTCTAAGTAATTTAGCCTCAGGACTCAAATTCTTTATTGCCCATTTTTTTATCCAAGGCTCAGCTAGTTGCCACATATTAATTTCTGGGTCTAGACTTTGTCCTATACCTTCGACTACTACCATAGTTTTTTGTAATAATAAAAGTTGAGGTTGAGTCTCCATTCCGAATTCTTCGGTGACTTTGAATAATTGAGCTAAGAGATTACCTATCGAAATATTTTTAATCTGTTTACCTATAATTGGTTCAGCAATGGCTCTGCAGCTTTGAGCAAAAAGCTCTAAATTCGTATTTTTAGGTATGTAGCCTATTCTATGATGAACAGTTGCAACAAGCTTATAATCTCGTTTTAAGAAAGCATATAATAGCTCGGCTATTGCTAGCCTATCATCTTCTGATAATATACCTATAATACCAAAATCTATTAGGGCAATCTGGCCATTTTTTTTTACAAGAATATTTCCAGGATGTAAATCAGCATGGAAAAAACCATCTCTGTAGGCTTGATTAAAAAAGATAACGGCAATTTTAGCAGCAATGTCTTCGGGATTTAATCCATTTTTGATTAGTTTCTTTCTGTCATAAATCGATATTCCATCAATCCATTCTAGAGTTATTACATCTGCTGATGTAAGATCCCAGTAAATTTTTGGTATATAGATAGTATCATCACCTACAAAATTATCGGCAAATCTTGAGGCAGCAGCAGCCTCCATAAGTAGGTTTAGTTCACAGTTCATTGACTCTCTGAAAACTGCTATTACTTCATGTAGTTTCAGTCTCTTTGAATTTTTAATAAATTTTGTCGTAAACTTAGCAATGAATTCTAGGAAAATAATATCGTTATTATATTTTTCAGTGATATTAGGTCTTAAGATTTTTACTGCTACTTTTTCTCCGCTTACAAGTGTTGCTTTATGAACTTGAGCGATAGAAGCGGCTGCAATAGGAGTTTCATCAAAGTTAGAAAATATTTGAGATATTTGTGTTCCAAAATTTTCTTCTATCTTGACTTTAACAAATTCAGTATCAAATGCAGGAAGTTTATCTTGTAAAGACTTCAAGTGATTTGCTACATCCTGACCGATTAGATCAGGCCTTGTAGAAAGAGTTTGACCAAATTTAATATATATAGGCCCAAGATCTTTTAGGAAACTCGTTAGCCTTACTCCAAAAGTTTGTTTTGGGTGTATAAAAAATTTTTTAGGATATATTATAAAGCATATAAAATTAGCCAAAAATTTTACGTTTGCTGGCACTCTTATGTTTTCTGGATGGGTAAGAATTTGATATTTACTTATTTTGTATAAAAATAAAACTAGATTGGTAATATTTTTAATAAAATTAATCATATTTTATAGCCATAATGAATAGCGGCAACTCCGAAGGTAAGATTTTTATAATTTACATCAGAAAAACCAGCTTCCTGAGTTTTTGTTTTCAGATCTTCCTGGTCTGGAAAAACGCTTATACTTTCGCTTAAGTATCGATATGCTGACTCATTATTAGTTACGTATTTTCCTATGTTTGGGATTATATTAAAGGAATAGAAATCATATAATGGCTTCATTAATTCATTCTGGATTCGTGAAAATTCCAAGCATAAAAATTTACCAGTAGGTTTTAGCACTCTATATGCTTCTTTTAAAGATTTCTCAATAGATAACACATTCCTGATACCAAAAGCTACAGTATAGTAATCAAAGCTATTATCAGCAAAAGGTAGTTTTTCTGCATCGGCCACTATTAAATCTAAATTATTTAAAATATTTTTATCTATAGCCTTAGTTTGACAAATTTTGAGCATGTCATGATTTATATCACAAATAACAACGTATGGATTTTTATTTTGTTTTTTCGCTCTAGATTTTATTCTAAAAGCTATATCACCAGTGCCGCCGGCAACATCTAGGATACTACCATCCAAATTTGGAATCATTTTACAAAATTCGTCCTTCCACATACGATGGACCCCAAAGCTCATCAGGTCATTCATTAAATCATATTTACCTGCAACATCAGAAAATACACCATCCACTAAGGAGCGTTTCTGCTTACTGGTAACTTTTTTAAACCCAAAATTTATGTTGTCTTCATCTTCGAGTGGTCTATTATTGTTGCTCATGGTTATTGACCGAGTATATTAATATTGAAATATAGCAGCATATTAAACAAATGCCTGAATTGCCAGAAGTAGAAACGTTAAAACGATCCCTAGAAAAACATATTGTGGGTCATAAAATCATCTCTTTTATAAAATTCAGAACATCATTAAGATACTATTTAGATCCGAATTTAACTGAAAAAACTATCAATTCTGTTATTAGCAATGTGCGTAGAATTGCTAAATATTTAATTATAGAGCTTAGTAACAATAATTCCATAATATTTCACCTTGGCATGACAGGTAGACTTACCTTAAGAAAAGACACCTATGAATTTCAAAAGCATGACCATATAGCTTTTATTCTGGATGGTGGAAGCTTTCTTGTTTTTAATGATCCAAGACGTTTTGGTATGGTGTATGTTAGTGCTACTAACGAATTAGGGTCACAGAAATATTTAAAAAATATTGGTCCCGAGCCTTTTTCTAAACAGTTTAATGTAAAGTATTTGGAAGATTGTTTTAAAAATAGAAAAATCCCGATAAAATCAGCAATTATGGATAATAAAATTGTTGTCGGAGTGGGTAATATCTATGCATCTGAGAGCTTATTTTTGAGCAGAATAAATCCATCAAAACCAGCGCAAAATTTAACGAAAAACGAAATCTTACACTTGATTCAGTCAATTGTTTTTGTTTTAAATGAGGCAATAAAGGCTGGTGGAACAACTCTGCGGGATTTTGTAAATGGTAATAACAAGCCTGGGTATTTTAAGCAAAAGCTGAAGGTCTACGATCGCAAAGACTCAGATTGCTATTCCTGTGGAACAAAAATAGTTAAAATAGTACAAAGCGGAAGAGCAACGTATTTTTGTCCTGTTTGTCAAAAAATATAGTTTCTCAGCTTGAGAATTACGGAATCCTAAATTGATTCATCAGAATCAGAGTAATACTCTAGAATAGGATTGCCACTCAGACGAATGTCCTGAAAATCACAGCCATTTGATCCGCATATGTATATCATTTCACTATCATTGTTAGCATTTTGTTGTAGAGGCTGATTGTTAGTTGGTGAAATTAGAGATGTGTTTCCTGAATATTCTACGGCCGTTGTATCCTTTCTAGCTTTTTGGGGTTTTGTTCTGGCCATAAAATTTCTGATTTTGAGTTTATTACGGTAATATGATCGTCTACAATCATATTGTAGTTATTTATATAGTTATTAATCAAGAACGATATGATTGAACACTGTTTAATAGAAACTTATTGTTACTAATTGTTAGTCCTAAAATTAGAATTTTACTTTTCAATAGGATAGTTCGAATCTTGCCATGCTTTAAACCCACCTATAACTAATTTTACTGGATAGCCTAGATTAGCAAGTTTTCTGCAAGCTTTCTTACCACCGCCACATAATAG
>CAMCTQ010000096.1 GCA_945878545.1 Rickettsia typhi | reverse complement strand
CTTTGCCAACTCAGTTAAAAGTTGTTGAAGAAAGAACCATCGGACCAAATCTTGGTACAGATTCGATTGAATCTGGTAAGATTGCAGCTTTGGTTGGGTTTTTACTAGTAGTTGTGTTTATGGCTTTGTCATATGGAATACTTGGTATTTTTGCAAATATTACCCTTGTGATAGATTTATTTTTTATCCTGGCGCTGCTTTCAATGCTACAGGCAACTCTAACATTACCTGGTATTGCTGGTATTATTTTAACAATCGGTATGGCAGTTGATGCCAATGTTCTTATCTATGAAAGAATTAGGGAAGAACTTGCCAAAGGTTGTTCTAATTTATATTCTGTGAAAGTTGGCTTTGAGTCAGCTTTTGCAACAATTATGGACTCAAATATTACAACATTAATAGCTGCTTTCCTATTATATACATTCGGTGTTGGGGCCACAAAAGGTTTTGCTGTTACACTAACAATCGGAATTATATCTTCGATGTATGGAGCATTGATTATCACCAAATTAATGATAGATTTATGGCTCAAATACAGCAAACCAAAAAATCTAGGACTTGGCTAAAATACTGGTTTTGTTGTATTGTGATTTATTCTTTCAAATTAAGCATCAAATATTCAATCTTAGGTTAAGTTAATGCTTGGTATTTTACTAACGATTGGTATATAATCACGATGTATATAGTTTAATTTATCTGTGAGATTGTATAATGATATTTAGCGTAGATAGTTTCATTTTTATTGGTTTCTTAGTAGCTAATGTGATTTTTGGCCTTACTTCTGGTCACGGTGTTAAAAACATCAAGGAGTATGCTGTAGGTAATAGAAATTTTAGTACAGCAACACTTGTAGCAACAATTGTTGCTACATGGGTTAGTGGCGAGTTTTTCTATAGTAATATTTTTGAGACTTACAGTAAAGGGTTGTATGCTATGTGGATCGCACTAGGTGATCCTATATACCTTTTGACCGTAGGTTTATTTTTTGCTCCAAGAATGAGAGAGTTCTTAGGTAAACTATCAATAGCAGATGCCATGGGTGGTTTATATGGTGATCGTGCCAGAGTAATTACTGCTATGGCAAGCGTCGTCGGTACCGCTGGGTTAATAGGAGTCCAATTAAAACTAGCAGGGTTGATTTTTGAATATGCGCTTGGTATTCCTGGTGTATACGGCATTATAACAGCAACACTAATAGTCACAATGTACTCAGCCTTGGGTGGTATTAAATCGGTTACATTCACAGATGTAATTCAATTCTTCACTTTTGGCGTTGTGATACCAATAATAGCGTATGTCTTATTAACCAGTATCGATAATCTTGATGTTGTAAAAAACACTTTAAGTACTAATCCATTATTTGATTATAAACAGGTTTTCGATTTTTCAAATCCATTAGCATTTAAACAACTTCTTTTATTTTTACTTTTTATAATTCCAGGATTTAATCCATCGATGTTCCAAAGAATTACTATGGCAAGAAATACCAAGCAAGTCGCTAGGTCTTTTGTAATTGCAGCAATTACTTGCTTGTTTTTTGAAATAATTATCAACTGGATTAGTATATTAACTTTATCGATTAGTCCCAACTTAGAAGCCGACGATGTTGTTAAACAGGTGATATTAAATTCTTCTTATATAGGATTGAAAGGAGCTATCTTAGCTGGAATTATGGCAATGATAATGTCTACAGTTGATTCCTGCATAAATTCTACAGCAGTGATTATAGTTCATGATTTTTGCAAACCATTGAAAATAAAAATTATTAAAAGTGAGCTGTTTTCTGCGCGTATAGCTTCTTGGGTAATTGGCGCATTGTCATTACTGTTATCATTACATGAGGGTAGTTTACTAGAACTATTAGTTATTACTGAATTAGTATATATGCCAATTGTCAGCGCACCTTTTGTTATGGCCATTTTTGGTTTTAGAAGTACTGAAAAGTCTGTCATATTTGGTATGCTAGCAGGACTAATAACAGTAATAGTTGGGAAATTTGCACTAGACACCCCAGATGTAAATAATATTTTTATTGGAACACTAGCTAACCTTATAGTTCTTATTGGTAGCCATTATCTTCTTAGGCAAAAAGGTGGATGGGTAGGTATTAAAGATGATACAGAAATTGTTAATATTCGCAGAATCCGAAAAATGAGATTTAGAAAGATTATGCTAGATTTGAAGTCTTTTAGCATAGTGAAGATTTTTAAAGATAATCATCCTAAAGGAGAAGGTTTGATAGCGTTACTTGGTGTATTTGTAATGATCTCTAGCTTTAGTAGCGCTCATACCTTAGATAAGGAATATCAAGTACAATATGCACAGTTACTTAGCATGTTCTATCCAATAACCCTCTGTAGTGCTACAATTCTTATGACATATCCACTATGGTTAGAAAGCTGGAAAAATGCCAAGTTAGTTGCCATATTTTGGAACATTATTATGTTTTTTATATTAATTTGCTTCGGTTTTTTAATGGCATTAATCAGTGAGTTTTCGGAAATTCAGTTAATGGCATTTATGGTAAATATTATGGTTATATCATCTCTTGCAAAATGGCAGTGGTCATTCATTAATATTGTTACTGGGGTTGGTATCACAAGTTTTTATTATGCAAATTATATAATAGTTGACGGGGATAATAGTTTTTCTTTATCGCAATTTAAAATTGTTTACTTACTGCTACTAGTTAGTAGTTCCATAGTACTTTTTCTTAAGCCTAAACAAGACTTACAAGAATTATCTGAAACAAGAAATGAGTATTTACAAGACCAAGTTGAAACTCAAAAAAAAGAACTCTATAGCTCATTAAATATAAAGCAAGAATTCTTGCGTAATTTAGAACATGAATCAAGAACCCCTATAGTAGGTATCAGCAGTTTAGGTCAGGTTTTATATGAAAATTATTATAAACTAACAGAAGACCAACGTTATGATGCCGTACGAACTATTTCTAAAAGTTCCGAGCGGCTCAGTAGTCTAATAGGTAATATATTGAATTTATCTAAATTATCCTCATTGGATAATGCAGTAAAATTTAGCAGTGTTAATCTCAGTGAATTAATATACAGGAGGGTGGACCATTGTAAAAAGTTGTACGTTGAAAAGGCTAGTGATTTGCAGGAGTTGAGATTAAAAATTGAGGATAATATAATTACTAATTGTAACGAACACTACATTACCATGGCTATAGACAATATTGTTATTAATGCTATTCAGTACTGCAAGGAAGGTACTATAACTATAACCTTATGTAAAAAACAAGCTGACAAAATAGAATTTAGTGTCCAAGATGAAGGAATAGGGATACCGCAAAATGAACTAATAGATGTTTTTGGTACATCAGTGGTTAGTTCTATAACAAAAACTCCTGCTGGTGGGAGAGGTTTTGGCCTTGCATTATGCAAAAAAGTAATAGAAGTCCACAAGGGAGAAATCTGGGCAAGGTGTAACAAAAAGGGAGTAACTTTTTCGTTTACCCTACCGCTACTTAAGTAGAATAAACGTAAAATATGATAAAAATTTCAGCATTCATTATTACTAAAAACGAAGCACATAGAATAGCAAAGTCTATTAATAGTATTAAGAATATTGTTGATGAGATTATAGTTGTAGATAGCGGTAGCACTGATGCTACTGTAGTAATCTCCCAAAATCTTGGAGCTAAAGTCATTTTTAACGAGTGGCCTGGATATGTAAAACAAAAATCTTTTGGTGAATCATTATGCAAGCATGACTGGATCTTGAATGTCGATGCAGACGAAGAGTTGACTGATAAGTTGCAAGAAGAAATAAAACATAAATTCAGCTTACCCGGCTATAATGACTTCAAAGCTTATGATATAAACTTTGTTATTCTGCATAGAAACGACAAAACAGCTAGGTTTCTTGCTCCAGCCAATCGATTTATAAGGTTATATAACCGTAAGTTTTGTAGTTTTTCTAACACGAAGAAGACTACAACCCATGATGCAGTAACTTTCAATAATGATATAATGGCAAAAAATCATACTATATTTAGTCTCGAGAATCCAGCTTATCACAGATCTGCGACTTCGATAGAGCAGTTGATAAATAAAGCTAATTTCTATTCTGGCCAGCAGGCCGAAGATATGATATTGCTATCACGAAAACCATCTCTACTCCGGATAGCCTGCGAGTTACCACTATGTTTTTTAAAAGCCTTCGTGATACGTCGTTATTTCATTTTTGGGTTTGATGGATTTGTTGATTCGATAATTTTTGCATTTGCAAGATTTGCAAGACTTGCAAAGGCTAGGGAATTTATTTCTATAAATAAAAATTCTAAAACAAGGTAACTATTCTCTGTTTTTAATCAACTTGTATCTATCGTACTTATCAGTCTCGCGTACTATCATCAGTCTCGCCACCTAAGTCACGTTCTTGGCAGGCTTGCTCAATTTTATTAAATGAATCGCTTACTTCTAAAGGAGAAACAGGGAAATTACTGGTTACCCAAGATTCAGCACCTCGGCTTCTTAAATCTTGCACGGCTTGCAGTGCATGTTTGGCAAAGGTTGGATCTTTTAGCATATTCTCCATTCCTCCGTGTCGGCTCACCCATTCATCAACTAAAGGGCAGAAAAAATTGCTAAAAAAAACTGGGTCTGGATAAGTATTGAGTTTGTTTCTATTCTCAGTAGGGTGGTGTTTTGCCATTTTTTTCGCCCTCACTTGTTCGCAGATTAAATTAACACAACTAAGTTATATGATGAAACAATAACTTATTTTTGTAAAGATAATTATTGCCTCATTTTATCTTGCAGTATTATATTTTTCTACAGTTGCTCTTCTATTGGCATATTCAGCGCTTGAGAGTACAACTATATTATTAATTACATCTGTTACTCCTTGAGTACTACGTGCCTTTAAAATAGCTAAGTTTGCAGCCTCATGAGTTGGAACAAATCCACTTAATTGGACTATACCTCTATCTACTGCAATATGGATTAAGGTATGTGGTATTGATGGATCACTACGGTAATCACGCTTTATAAAAGATACGATCTTAGTATCCTCAACTTTTTCTCCATAATTCTTATAGTTTTCTGCCCCCGTCCTATTATCTGTAGAGCCGCAGCTTACTAAATTTACACACGCTATAGTTGCAAGTAATATA
>CAMCTQ010000095.1 GCA_945878545.1 Rickettsia typhi | reverse complement strand
TTTAAAATAGCTGCCATATCAGGGGTCATTACCGCTTTGCTGAAATCAACATGAGTAACCTTGTTAGAACTTAGAAGTTCTGCAATCTTCATTATATCAGAAAATCTTAGTACCTGATTCGAAAAATCTAGAGTTGTTGGTTGTTGTTGCACTAGAACTAATTCCTGTGATTTTATATTTTTATAAGCTTGTTTCATAAATAGTTTCCAAATATATAATTGAATAAATTGAGGTTGAGATTAATTAATACGTATCAAGCGGTAAGATTTTTTAATCTTTTATGCATATACATTATTTAATATTAATAGTCAACTAATATTTGAGCAATTAATGTGCCATATACAGATGAATTCTGTAGGAATATTTTTTGTGAAATAAAAAATTATGCTATAAAGTACAGAATTAAGCTTAGTCTTTTGAATCATGATATAAAGTAAGGTAATTTTTATGACGAATAACTCAAAATACGTTAATCCTAACATAGTTTTTCCAATTGAAAATTGGGATAGAACATGTTTTTTAAAAAATATCGTTAATAATCCGCAAATCATTGTTGGTGATTACACTTACTACGATGATGTAATGGACGTGTATAATTTTGAAAAAAATGTATTGTATCTTTTTGATTTTATGAAGGATAAGCTAATTATTGGCAAATTCTGTCAAATTGCCAGTGGAACTCGTTTTATTATGAATGGGGCTAATCATGCAATGGATGGTGTTTCGACTTATCCCTTTGAAGTTTTTGGGAAAGGTTGGAAGAATGCACCGATGAATGCTGTGAGTAAAGGTGATACAGTAATCGGCAATGATGTATGGTTTGGTAATTCAAGCACTATCATGCCAGGTATTAAAATTGGCCATGGTGCTATTATTGGCACCAATGCATTAGTTACAAAAAATATTGAGCCTTATTCGGTTGTTGGAGGTAACCCTGCAAAATTAATAAGAAAAAGATTTGATGAACAAACTATAGAGTTTTTAATGCAGTTAGCCTGGTGGGATTGGTCTATAGAAAAAATTACGGAGAACGTAAATGCGATTGCTACTGGAGATTTAGTAACTTTAAAAAATTTGTAAAAAACTAAAATTGAAGTTGTAGTTTGGTTGGAATCATGATAACAATGGACGCTGATTTTTTGGTAGTAAAATACCACTTCTAACGGTAACTGTTGCCTCCGGTACTCGAACTCTCACGCAGGTCAACTATGTTGCGGTTCTGTGCTCCGTAGGTTCCTTGCATTTCCTCGCCTGTAACGAGTTTTCGAAGAAATCTATTATTAGGGTCAGATCAGTAAAAAATTACATTAAAGTTTATAAAATAAAATATTGTGGAAGAAGAAAAAAATAAAATTATTTCGTTTTTAATATGGTTTTGCATAACAATTTTTTATTGTTACCAATGTGTCCTAAGATCATTGCCTAATATTATTCGTCAAGATGTAATGTCCAATTTTGATATTGGTGCTAGCGAATTTGGTTCATTTTCAGGAATTTACTATATTGGTTATATCGTCCTTCATATTCCAATAGGAATGGCCATTAGCAGAGTTGGTGCCAGGACTATATTGCCAATATGTATAACCCTAACTGCTCTAGGTCTTGTACCGTTGATTTATCCTATGGGGTGGAATAGTGTTTTAATTGGCCGAGTTCTTACAGGTATTGGTTCTTCTGCTGCTGCTGTTGGCGCATTGCAGATATTTAGAATTTTATACCCTGCAAAATTCACAAGAATGCTTGGGTTAATGGTTTCAGTAGGATTAATTATAGCTGTATATCTTGGGAATTTAATTGTACCAGTTATTTTGAATATTGGGCTCGAAGCGACTTTAAATATTTTATTATATTCCGGGGTAGGACTCGCTATTTTTACATATTGTATTATGCCAAAATCAACTGAGGAAGTGTCAGAACGTAATATCTTTTCTGATATCAAATCCGTGATATTTAATTATAAATTACTTTTGGCCAGTTTGTTTGCCGGTTTAATGGTTGGTCCTATGGAGGGCTTTGCTGACGCTTGGGGGAGTGCGTTTTTAATAAATGTTTATGATATAGACAAAATATCTGCTGATGCTTTAACTTTGTCTATATTGCTAGGAATGAGTGTAGGCTGCGTTTTATTACCTTATATAGCTGACAAAACTGGTTATTCTTTTGCCGTAACAATTGCCTCCGGCGTAGCTTTGATTATCTGTTTTGTTTATATATTAAGTGGAGTGGCTAGTATTGCTAGTTTAGACTATATCTGTATTTGTATCGGTATTTTTTCGGCTTATCAGGTAGTTATGCTTGCTAAAATTGCTACTTTTGTCTCGGAGGAAAGGAGTGGGATAGCTGGAGCGGTTGCTAACATGATTATTATGGCTTTTGGTTGGTTTTTTCATAATTCAATAGGATTGACCTTAGATAGTATGTGGGATGGTGGAATTTCTGATGGTGTAAAGCAATATAGCAATGATGCGTTTATCAAAAGCATTTCAATCATTCCAACTGCAATAACAGTGGCAATAATTGGTCTATCGGCAATAGCACTGGTGAGTTTAATAAAAGCTAGAAAGTTTAATAGGTCAAATCAATAACTTCTATATTCATTTGTTTATAGTCATTTATCTTGAACTTGCTTAACAAAGTTACTCGTCGCTCTCCTAGTGTTTCTAGTCTTTGCTTCTCGCGCCTAGAAGTAAAGGATTGTTTGGCAGTTCAGTGATGTCTTTGGGCTGAGTTATAATGCTTTTATTCATAATATATCTATATAAAAAGCCGCACCACATAGTCTTGTGGCACGGCTAATTTTGTTTAATACACTTGAAGCAAAATCATTAGAACAAAGATTTAAGACTCTAATCTTCTTCTTCTATTGTTCTTTCTGATACGTCTTTCTGTTTCTTGTTCTTTGCGAACTCTCTTTACTGAAGGTGGTTCGTAAAAACGAGACATCTTCATTAGACGGAAAACCAATTCCCTTTGCATCTTTCTCTTAAGATCGCGGATAGCTTTTTCGCCATTTCCGCCGTGAACACTAACCTGTACAGCCACTAAAATTTACCCCCTTAAAGGACACTATGATTGAAATAAATACTTATTATCTATATAGTTGTCTTAGTTGTCAACTAAAAAGCTAAATTGATATGACAGATATAGGCAAAAAGCATGAATTGTTAAGAGAAGAATTCTTTAATCAACTAGCTTTTTTATTATCAGAGCTTGAGTGGGGTAAAGATCTGTATAAGAAAGCCGAGGAAAAATGTAACTTTTCGGAAAACTATCACTATATTTTATTTCCTGAAGGAGATGCTCAGATAATAGAAGGATTTGAAGAATGGCAAGATCAAAAAATGCTTGAACTACTTATTAAAGAAGAGCCAAAACTAAAAATAAGAGAGAAAATTTTCAAAGCTCTTGAAGCTAGAATAATAAGTATTGTCCCGAAGTCGGTCATTCTTCAGCAAAATGCTTTGTTCTTATCGCCATGTAATCTGTTCTTGGGAGCGAAATGCTACAGTAGAACTTGTGATCTAATCTGGCGCTATGCAGGTGACAAGTCTGATGATTTTAATTATTACAGCAAGAGAGGGCTTTTGCTTGGTGTGTATATATCTGCTCGCTTGTTTTACCTTTCTGATGACTCGAAGGAATTTATCAAAACCAAAGAATTTATTGCAACTTCCCTGGAAAGCATTATAAATGTAGCAAAGATTAAAACTAAAATAAAACTTCCTTCTATAGAGGATATACCAATATTAAGGTTAATGTTATGATGAGAAAAAATGGTTTATTTTCTATATCTCTTTTTTTAATTTTGTTTCTTTGTAGTTGTACAAAAAAGGGTGGTTGTAACCCCTCTGGGGAATCAAACTCCTTAAATGGTGATACGACTAAAGAATTTAGTGTAATAGACAAGAATAATTATATAGCTCCAAACGCCTTGGGTAAATATGGTTTAAATAGTGAAGACATGAATAAAATTGGGAGCGGAAGCAGAAGTGAGATAGCTTTAAAATTTGAAAAGGAGAATCATTTAAAAGGCAATGATACTCCGCTGAATGATAGTGATGTTAAAGAACTTGCTAAAATAGCCAAGTATGATGCCGATATACAAAAGAACTATGGTTTGAGTAATAAACAGATGATACAAATTGAAAGAGAAGACCGGCGTAATACGTATGATAAAACTCGTCCTTCCGATAAAAAGGTATATAACAGCGATTTCCCGACATATAATAACTCCTTTCCTAGAAATTACTAAATAATAAATCATGAGCAATAATAAAATTTATCCAGATGTTAAATCAAACGCTTCGTTTCCAGAAATAGAAGAAGAAGTTCTGAAATATTGGCAAGAAAATAATATTTTTAATAAATCAGTTGAAAATCGCGAAGCTAAAATTGATGGTAAAAATAATGAATTTATCTTTTATGATGGACCTCCTTTTGCTAACGGGTTACCTCACTATGGGCACCTTCTAACTGGTTTTATTAAAGACGTTTTTGCTCGGTATCAAACCACTCGTGGCAAAAAAGTAGAGAGAAGATTTGGTTGGGATTGTCATGGTCTTCCTGCAGAAATGGGTGCAGAAAAGGAACTTGGATTCTCAGGCAGAATAGCGATTACAGAATATGGTATTGATAAATTCAATGCTCATTGCAAGGAGTCCGTCATGAAATATTCGAATGACTGGGAAAAATATGTAAGTCGTCAAGCAAGATGGGTCGATTTTAATAATTCTTACAAAACTATGGACAAGAATTATATGGAGTCTGTTATCTGGGCTTTTAAGGAATTATATAAAAAAGGTCTGATTTACGAATCAATGCGGGTAATGCCATATTCTTGGGCTTGTGAAACTCCATTATCAAATTTTGAAACTAGACTAGATAACTCATATCGTGAGCGAGCTGATAAGGCAGTTACGGTTAGTTTTACACTAACTGATAAACCTAAAAACGCTCCGACTGGGTTTGCAGAGTATAAAATACTTGCCTGGACTACAACTCCGTGGACATTGCCATCAAATTTGGCGTTAGCTGTGAATGCTGATTTTGACTATGTTTTTGTACCTAGTGGTAATATTTGTTATATTATTGCTTCTTTTGCTTTAGATCACTATGCCAAAGAATTAAATATAGAAGATGTAGATCGAGCAACTTATAAAACTGTTAAAGGAAAAGAGCTAAAC
>CAMCTQ010000094.1 GCA_945878545.1 Rickettsia typhi | reverse complement strand
AGATGAATTATATTGTGGCGATAATAAAACATGGGAGAAATGGACTCAATTATGCCCGGCAGAACAGAAAGAATATCTTAACATATTGCATGAAGAAGTAAGAACTGAAGTAAATAGAATATTTTTTAATGACGATATGCACGATGTTGATATGATAGGTGAAAAATAAAAATGTTTATATTATGTCAAGAGACTTAAGAAGAAAAAGACCACAAAGACGAAGACAATATTGATTATCAAGAAACCTACAATGAGAAGAATGGGTTAAATTCACAGTTAAAACTAAAAGCTGCGATTAGGAGCAGAATAGACCAGTACCTAAAATCAGCTTCTTCAAAAATCAACTAATCGTCTTAATTTGTGCAGAACACTATTTAATTCAATAGAACTAGTTTGTGCCAATCGAGGATGAATAACTCGATTTATAGTAATTGATCGACAATGTTCTACCAAAGCATAACTTGTCACTTTTAAATTATCTCTAACTTCTAATTCAACGTGTAAGTGTTTGAATTCTGGTTGCGATTGACTACTAAGAGGACAAATAAAAATAACAGGAGGAATCTTATTTAGTATTACTTGTGAGTTGAGGATTATTATCTGTATCGGACGTATTTTGCCTATTTCCTCGCCTTTAGCTGGATCAAGTCTGGCCAGATAAATACCGCCTCTAGTTAGGATCTTTTCTTGTTCCACCACTCCTCTTCTTCCTCAGGTAAAGCTGAATTCAATCCCTCCATCAGCAATTTTGTATCTTCTTGGTATTTTTTTGATTTCTTCATTGCAGCAAAACTTTTAATAATATCGTTTTGTTCAAGCTGAACCTGAAAATTATTTAACTCATGTACTACCGCTTGACGTATAAATTCAGTTCTAGATACTCCTAACTTTTTTGCTACTTCACTTGTAATTTTCACTATGTTATCAGGAAAATTAATAGATAAATTTGTCATATTAAAACATATATTATTTGATATAGTTTTTAATATATCAATAACAAATAACAATTTCAATGGTTGAAAAAACTATATAATTCTGATAAATTATAACTGCTAACGGTGCTTAATCACACCACTACAAAATGTCTAAAGCCTAGTTTTATGCTGGGGGTCTATTGCTATAAGTACCCTCGGGTATGAAATGTAGTAGGGGTTATGTAGTAACTTGATTAAACCCCTAGCACCTTTTAACTAACTAGGTGTACATTCCATGAAAAACTACTTTATCCCACGCTCGGAAATATTGAATCTATATATGGGTACAATTAACGAGATAACAATTCATTCTATATCTCAATGGATTAAATCCAAAACTAATAACCAGTTTATAGTTACTGAACGAGAATTTGTCCTTGATGTTATCGCATACATAGAACTCAATAAGTATAGTGATGGTTTCTTAGGGCGAGACATCAAAGAACGATGGAATTTAGAATTGATTAAATCTTATATTTGAATATATTTTAATATGGATTTAGAGAGGTTTATAAAGCAGATAGTAGTACAGATGTTTCTGCTATATCATTAAATGTAAATTATTTGGTGAACGAATACTTTTACAGAAATTGGTATACATAATTATCATCCACACGTTCTTTTACCCTGCCCTGTTACAGGCTTTTGGTAAACATCAAATAGTTAAAGAACTATTTGACATGTGGTATTTCTTTATTGTTACTCATTAGGACATAGAAGACCTAGAAGTAATCAAAGCCCTATAAAGGATTGGGTTAAATTATTTTCATTAGTAAACTGTTGATGATACTCTCGTAAATATTCTGTTGAGATTGATATACATTTGGTAGCGTATTTATAGACGCAACATTTATTTCTTTCGATGCCGATTTATTCAGAGTATTATTATATCGCACTAAAGTACTTAATTGTGTACTGGTCAGTTTATAAGTACTCACTACAACATCCTTTTTTATAGTAGATTGAACTTCCAATTTTTGAGTGTATTTTTCTATAGCTGCTATCTTCTTGCTTGCTTCAATTACATTCTTCTCAGATATCTCAACTTTTTTCTGTAGTATTACTTGTTCTTTAGCTAGACTAATTACTTTTTTATTTGGATTTTCGGAATTATTAATAATCTTAGTATTTGACTTCTCACCATCTAAACCTTTAAGTTTTATTACAGTTTTCCATAAATCTATTTGCTCAAGATTATTAGTTATAATTTTTTCACCATTAGATATTTGATCTCTCAAAATATTGAGTAATTTTTGACTAAGAGCTTTAGAATCTTGTGTTAGTTTAGCATAATCTTTCCAAGCTTCTCTCGAAGATTCAAGAGAAGACTTATACGTTTCTCTAACACTAATTTCTTGATCTATTTTTATTACTTTTTGTTCGGCGGGAAGTTGTATATTATTTTGAAGAATAATATCATTCAATTGGAATCTATTATTAATATTGATATTTGCAGCCATATTAACCTCTCTGTATTAATGTTAATCTAAATTTTGATTTTCTAAAGTACCTTCTCCTATGTTATGGACACTTTGATCTAACTTTTCCCACGAGTTTAAACTATGATTGTCCAAATTATGTAAACCAAGTTTTTGAGTAAATTCATTGACTTTAGCCTTTTCGATGGTTAACTCTTCAATCATTTTTTGTAACGAATTATCTTTAGCTTCGTATTTGGTTTTCCATTCGTTTTTTTCTATTTTAATTTCCGCTTTATCTTCTCGTAGTTCTTTAATAGTGTGTGATTGTACATCTATAATTTTATCTCTGTCTAAGATCATATTACGAGCGTAATCTAAATCCTTGTCCTTATCAGCAATAGCTTTCTCTACCTGTTGAAAAAGTTCTGTTTGCTTATCATTTTCAATTCTCTGTTTAGCATTTGCCACTTCAAGTTCTTTAATACGAGCCAATGCTTTTTCAAGTTCAGTCATAGGAACTATTTCAAATTCTGATGGAATAGATTCAGATTTTATTGATGGTTTTTGTGAAAAATGAAAACTATTATCAACAGAAATATCTTCATGAGGCTCTTTTTCCTCTTCATTAGAGGACTCTATCCTTGATAAATATTCTTGGTCATTTTGTTCGGTTTTTGCCTTGTTCAAATTTTCTAACTTTAAACCTATATCTTCTACTATTTTTAGTAACGATTCTGTGCATATTATTTCTGAAATAGGAGACTGATTATTATTATCTTCAGAGTATTCAAAATAAGTGTTTAAATGATTTGAATTTTGTAAAAAAGCGTTTTTTATAGAGTCTATTTCAATTTGTGAACCAGCCTTAAATAAATCACTAATTACAGCCTTAAAAGGATCGCTTATATTGTTGTAAACTTCTCTATAATCCGTCAAAAGACATACTAAATTATCCTTTATTATATTTTCTGTATTAACAGAATTTTTTAGTTTATAGCTTTCTCGGATGTGTTTTAGCACGTTTAAAGTGTAATGACTTAGATCTGTAATTGGATTCTTTTTTAATAACTCAACTATAAAAGGATCTAATGTTTTTGTTGATATTTCATCCTTAACTTTAGAATTAAATACTGTTAAATGATTGTTTTTTATATGATTTAACTCTCCCATAGCTTTTTGAGCCGCTTGATTGAGAGCGTTTTTAAAAGATAGTTGGTCTTTTTCTTGTTGTTTCCTCATTATATCATCATAAAAACGCTGTTGATTATCCATTGCACGGAATAATGCGCTATGACCAGCTGGAACGTCTAGACCTTTATAATTTTCTCTAGGATCTGTTGAAAAGTGCCATTTTGACATAAAACTATCTTAAAGTTATTTAATTTATATCATTTTAAATAACCATAATTTTAAAATCGAAACAAGCGAAATATACAACTATTAATTTACGATGAGATCATCGTAGTATATTAAAGAACACAGCTAAACTTATTGGGTAGGTAGTAGAGTTTTTAAATACTTTAAGCCTAATAGCACATTTCTATAGGGCAATTTCTCGTTTCAAGAGCTTTTAGATGCTGTACTTTGATAGTTCATGTAGGGTTGTACCATTTTAACTAATATAACGTTAAAATGCTTCTGGAATTGATTTTAGTTTATTTCTTCATAAACCCATTTAGTTACCTTGACTGCAAATTCAGATGATAATCATTGTGCTAGATGAATAGCTACTTGTGGGTGTATCCAAGTACCCCTTGTTTCGTTTTCAACAGTCATTATTTTAATAACTAGACGTCCCTGTGAAATCCCAAGGGACGTCTATCGGTATGTGGATAGACCTCTTAATGAAGAAAATACTTATAGGTGAAAATGAAATAAGAGGTCGGTCGTTATTCCCGTCCTACCTGATAATCAAGCTCATGGTGTAGCATAATCACCGCAGAGCTAATTCAGATTAAAGATATTTCACGCAAGAGTGCTTTAAACTGCCTAATAAGCATCATAGTCTCTTTCCTATTTGCAATAGTTTCTCTGCTATAACGACCATGTTTAAAGGCATTTTGGCTACCCTTTGGTGCGCCACTGCCTTTAGCTCCTCCGTGCATTCTACAACGTTTCTTGCCAGTTACTGGCGGTGTTTGGCATAAAGTTCCTCTGCGAGTCTTAGCAGAACATTTAGTTATATTGTTAGTTTGCAAGGGGTTATTATTCATTTGCGATTTTTATTCCCCTCCCTATATAAATGGCTTCCATTATTATCAATAGCAAATATACCCATTGTGGTTAGAATGCAGAAAATACCACAATCGAATAAAACCGCTACGGGAGTTCCAACTATAAAACCATATACCAGCATCAAACAAGTATAGCCTACACGGCCATATCTTTTATGAATATATCTGGGAAAAGAGAAAAAAACTTTTTCACGTTTTAAGAAAATTGTAGTAAAAAAAAGTATTACACAAAATGCAATCATTAATTTTTCTTGTGTTATGTTATGCTCTATGGCGTCTAAGCAAAATTCTTTTAAAGTTATCAAATATTCTAACATCTTTGTAGTCCTTTAATTTTCATTCTTTGTAACATTACCGATAATAGCTTGCGCGCCTGAATTAATACTAACATGCTCAACAGTTATCTTTTGCTGTCCTTTACCACGATAACGATTTAAGGCTTCCATCTGCATAGCGTATGTTCGAGCAAGTTTATTGGCGGAGTTAAAAGCAATATTCATATTATCTATCATTTCTGATTTGGCCGCAATCCTAAAACAATTCATTGCCGCATGATGGGTAGCTATCATCTGAGCGGCTAGCATTCCCTCTATCTGA
>CAMCTQ010000093.1 GCA_945878545.1 Rickettsia typhi | reverse complement strand
TAAAGGAAAAGAGCTAAACGAACTTAAGTATATGCCTTTATTTGATTATTTCAAAAATCATGTTAATAGTTTTAGAATCTTAACAGGAGATTTTGTGGTTGAAGGAGATGGCACTGGGGTTGTGCATATGGCTCCAGGATTTGGTGAAGATGATCAAATCCTTTGTCAACAGAATGACATAGAGCTCGTATGCCCTGTTGATAACGCTGGAAAATTCACTTCAGAAATTTCTGATTTTGTTGGTATGCAAGTGTTTGAGGCGAATGATCCGATCATTATCAAATTAAAACAACAAGGTAATTGGCTCAAAACCGAGCAATATATCCATAATTATCCTCACTGTTGGCGTACAGATACACCTCTGATTTATAAGGTTGTACCTTCTTGGTATGTCAAAGTTACGGAATTTAAAGATAGAATGGTTGAATTAAATCAACAAATTAACTGGATACCAGGAAACGTGAAAGATGGTCTTTTCGGAAAATGGTTAGAGAATGCTAGAGATTGGTCAATAAGCAGGAATCGTTTTTGGGGAACACCTATTCCAGTATGGCGTTCAAATGACCCAAAATATCCAAGAATTGATGTTTATGGTTCTTGCGAGGAACTAGAAAAAGATTTTGGAGTAAAGGTTGATGACTTACATAAACCTTTTATTGATGAATTAACAAGACCAAATCCAGATGATCCAACTGGTAAATCTATGATGATAAGGGTAGGAGATGTATTTGATTGCTGGTTTGAAAGTGGTTCAATGCCTTATGGCCAAGCGCATTACCCTTTTGAAAATAAGGAATGGTTTGAAGGACACTTTCCGGCTGACTTTATCGTTGAATATTCCGCCCAAACTCGTGGTTGGTTTTATACATTAATGGTGCTATCAACAGCTCTTTTTGATCGCCCACCATTTTTAAACTGTATTTGTCATGGAGTGATACTTGATTCTACAGGTCAAAAACTATCTAAGCGACTTAATAACTATGCTGACCCGCTTGAGTTATTTGATAAATACGGTGCCGATGCCCTAAGAGTTACAATGCTTTCATCCAATGTTGTTAAAGGCCAGGAACTTCTTATTGATAAAGATGGTAAAATGGTTTTTGATTCTTTGCGATTGTTTGTTAAACCGATCTGGAATGCTTACCATTTTTTCTGCTTATATGCTAATCTTGATGGTATTAGAGCCCGGCATGATATCTCAAGCAAAAATATTTTAGATCGCTATATATTATCTAAGCTTAAGACCGCTCTACAAAAAATAGAGCATGGAATGGATCAATTTGATACTGTTCAAGCATATACGGCTATATCTGCATTTTTTGAAGTGCTTAATAATTGGTATATTAGAAGGAGTAGAACCAGATTTTGGAAGACTAAAAAAGACGATGATAAATTATCAGCTTATAACACTCTATACACATGTCTTGAAGTAATGACCAAGGCTATGAGTTCATTGTTACCACTAATTTCGGAGAATATATATCTTGGGTTGACTGGTAAGGACACGGGTAATTCTGTTCATTTAGAGAATTTCCCCAATTTAGACGGTGTAAAGGTTGACTCTGGGTTAGTTGATGTAATGGATCAAGTACTAGACATATGTAGTATTGCCTTATTTATCCGTAGCGAAGAAAATATTCGGGTGCGCCAGCCTCTTGCTTCATTAAAAATTATTGCCGATAATAGTTTGATGTTTGAGGAATTTGAGGATTTGATAAAAGACGAAATAAATGTCAAGTCGATTATCTATAGTGATGATCTTAAAAATAACGCAGATTTAAAGCTATCTATTAATTTTCCAATTCTTGGTAAAAGATTACCACAGAAAATGAAAGATATAATAAAACTTTCTAAAGAAGGGCAGTGGAAATATCTTAGTAGCGAGTTATGGATTGCTGATGAACAATTATTAAAAGAGGAGTATTCTCTTGTATTGTTACCTAAAAATGCGCAATCAGCTAAACCATTTTCTAATAACAAAGGCATTGTTTGGCTCGATCTTGCTCTAACTAAAGAATTAGAAGAAGAGGGCGGCGCTAGAGATCTAGTTAGATTTATTCAGCAAGCAAGGAAAGAGGCAGGTTTTGAAGTGTCAGATCGAATTAAATTAAATATTAAAGCTGACTCGGATTTAAAAGTTGTTTTAGCAAATTACGGGCCTTTTATTGCCGAGCAAACACTTAGTGAAATTGTAGGAGATTTTGAGCCAGAATATACAATGACTGTTGATTTGAACGGTAAAAATGTGTTAATTGAAATAGCAAAAAACGTAATTCACTATTAATTGTAAAATAAAGATTAAATAAAATCAACAATGATTTTTAATTACTTTAAGACAAAACTAAATACTATTGCTCTAGTACTGATTTTTACCGGTACTGTTGGTTGCTCTGTGTATTGGTTAAAGGGGCATACAGCTCCTCAACTGATAGGGGAAGCTTTTTTTAAAGTCAATACTTCCAAAAAATTGGTAGCTCTAACCTTTGATGATGGCCCCTCTCTTCCTTTTACGGCAGAAATTCTTGATATTTTAAAAAAGCACAATGTTAAGGCTACCTTTTTTGTTTTGGGAGGTAATGCAGAAAAGTATCCAGAGCTTTTGAAGAGAATGTATAAAGAAGGGCACGAAATAGGTAACCATTCTTGGTCTCATGAACGTCTAGTTTTCAAAACTCCAAAGTTTATCAAAGATGAAATTGAAAGCACAGATAAAATCATAAGAGCATCGGGATATGATGGACCCATACATTTTAGGGCTCCTTATGGTAACAAGCTTATTATACTGCCGTGGATCCTAAAGAGTATGAATAGGCCTCATATCCTTTTTGATCTTATAGCTAAAGACTGGGAATTTCCCACTGCTCAAGTGATGACCCAAAGGGTTATAGATGGGTTACATCCTGGTGCTATTATTTTGTTTCATGATGGAGGAGGAGATAAATCTAATGTTGTGCAAGCATTAGATTTAGTTATTATTGGTATTAAGCAACGAGGGTATGAATTGCTTAAAATTAATGACCTTATTCAAGAAGGCATGATGGAAAATAGGGATTCAGATTAAATATTAAAGCGACTCGGATTTAAAAGTTGTTTTAGCAAATTACGGGCCTTTTATTGCCGAACAAACACTCAGTGAAATTGTAGGAGATTTTGAGCCAGAATATACAATGAATGTTGATCTAAATGGCCAGAATATATCGATAGAAATTGCAAGAGCGCATAGTAAATTAATTGGTATTAGGTGATTTAGTTGCCATCCTCGGCTAAAGGATGGGACCCTAGAATAAGTTTTAAGCTGGATTCGCTATGATTTGCAGATGCTTGAGATTTGAAAAAATCAACACTGTCTTTGCTTAAAGAAATAGTAATTTTAACTGAATCATTTTTTAGCACTAAATCCTTTGGCAAAGGTAGGAAATTTTTCATCACCTCTACTTCTCCCATCTCTCCTTTACTATATTTTATTTTCTTTTTCATAAATCTTTTTTCCCTTCCTCCAATAACCAGCTCCTCAAACTCCATGCATTTGAACAATCATTCGCATTAATAATTCTGAATAAAAATTATTAAAATAATCTTTGTAAAAATTAATAATAATACTATACAATTAACAAATATTAGTGTAAAAGCAATATATTGTGCTTAATCAAACTGTTCTAAAAAACTGGGTGATGAAGCGGTAAAATCTTAACACATAAGTAGTATATAAATGTATGGCTAAATACAAAAAGAAGACTAATAAATTCAATTATAAAGCTACTCCACAAGTGAAAGCATTCGAAAAAAAGTTTAAAGATTTATATGGCAAACAATTAAAAACTGCTGGTGCCTATGCTCCAGAACTTAATGAAGAAATAGGGTTGGCTATTGAAGATTTTATTGCAAAAGGTAAAAAAACAGTAGTAACGCAAAGTACAATCAATCTAGCTAAGTTTATTGGTATTAATTATCTTCAATCTTTAAAACAAGATATGTCCTTAATTACTAATAATGATATTAATATTATGTGTAATTTACAGAAATTAGAAATAGTTAGTCCTGAGATAAAGTTTGAGGATCTTAAGCAAGTTCTTATTGGGATAAGCAATCAAGCTTCTAGATTACAATTAGGAAATAGAAAACATTGTGAAAAGATATATCTAAAGCTAGATAAGTTATTTACGTTCGAATTTCAAAATGAGGCAGCCTGCAATACTGCTTTGATTCTAATAAAGAACGACTTATTCACCCCTGCCAAACAAATATATACTAAATATATAACAAATATTTCTTCTAATACTAAATCAGATATGTTTTTAGCCGCATATGAGGTTAGTGTTACTAAAGGTAATTTCGAGTATTTATGTAATGTAATAAAATTTTTTGCACTTGATATTGATTGTGTTCATCTTGTCCAAAACCAGGAAAATGGGAAATGTCATTTTACACCTTTATCTTTTGCCATTCATGTTAGATCTGATTTGCAAGATAAGTATCTAGAGTTGTTGTGTACACAACTGGGACACCACCCAGATAGTGATACTCAAAGAAAGGACTTCTTAGATATTCACAAAGGTTATTCGGCTCTGTCTGTAGCTTGTTTTAACGGCAAATTGCAAACTGTAAAATTACTTTTAAAATATGGCGCAGACATAAATCTTATTGATCAAACTAATGATAGCACCCCTTTTTATGAAGCAACATTTTCAAAAAATTTAGAATTAATACAGTTTTTAATGGATCAAGGTGCTGATATTTCTTTAGCCAGGAACGTGTTTATTAATCTGTTAAAAAAACAATATGATTTTTCAAAACTCACAAATGGTTCAGATCCTGAAATAATAATGCCCATTTATCTAGTGCCTGCTGATCTTGACTCTCCAGAGGGACTGGAGTTCACTGCAACAGTGTGTTCTATGATTAAAAAGCACTACCTCGATAAATTATTATCATCGATCGAATCTTCTGAATTAGAATCAAAAGACGAAGCTCTAGATTCAAATGGGAGCGTTGTTAATCCACACAAAGCGCTGGATGAGTACATCACCTTTGCAGAAATTGAACAAGAGCAAAGTACTAAGGCTCCAGCTTCTTGTTCTAAAAGAGATTTAGAAAGTACGTGTGACTTATTATTATTGAAATTCTGTCGTAGTGGCTCTGTAGAAGATCTTACCTCCGTTCAAGCTTATATGGAAGAACATCCTGAATTAAGATTCTATCCTGTTACTAGTGCGTTAAAACTAGTGGAAGAAATAGATTTTGCATCTCAGATTTTTGCAATGCAACCAAAACTAC
>CAMCTQ010000092.1 GCA_945878545.1 Rickettsia typhi | reverse complement strand
ATACTAAGTTTATTAAATTCTAATTTAGCTACTTTTAGAAATCTTCCTTGAATAAGCTCTATCAAATGATCAGACTGCATTTGCTTCGTTGCACCTTGAACAGCAAATAATTTACCTATAGTGATTATCATAGCTTCGCATTCTGCCCTAGTTCCCGCCTCTAGCTTAAGCGCCTGACCTCTTCGTGCAGATATCAGAGTGCTTACATTCACCATATCATCTTCTTTTATCCATTTTTCAAAAGTAAAAGACGCTAACGCTTCTACATCTTGTAACTTCACGCTTTTGCCTTTAATAAATATTGCGATATAGTTTTGGGCAATATTTTTTAATAATAAAATTTCTTCTGCTGTAACATTATCTTTTTTAGATGCTCTTATAACTACATCTCTAACTTTTACTATAAAATCTTCATCGCTTAATTTGTTAGTTATTTTCTCTAGATATACTTTTTTTAACACTTCAGTTAAATTTAACAATTTAACTTTGCTTTTTGCTTTCTTCTTAGACATAAAAATTAATCTTCCAGTAATTAAATATTTACTAAACTTATAAAATTATTTATATAGAACAATATGAAAATTTAGATCTCAAGGAGATTAACCAAATTTATTATCTTTTGGAAAACCAGTTGGAGGCATTTTGCCTACGCTCCCGCGCTTAGCTTGCCAAGACATTATTTGTGTCTCAAGACGCGTTTTATTGCCAAGTGACCAAGAAAGGCCTTCTTCAGAACCAAATATTTTAACATCACTAAGCTGTGCATCTCGATATTTTTGTAAAGTTACTCCTTGACCTCTTTTCATTTCTGGCATTTCATCAATACCAAAAACCAATAATTTTCGGTTTGTGCCTATTACCGCCACCATATTACCACCATCAAGAAGCTTACATACAATGCATTTATGATCACCAACCAGCTGCATAATTTGTTTTCCACCCTTCGTGCTAGCGATAACATCATCTGAATTTACTATGAAACCTTTACCATTACTTGCAGCTAAAAATATTTTCTGTCCGGCTTTATATGACAAAATATTCACTATTTCATTATTATCTATTTCAACCATTAATTTTATCGACTCCCCTTGCCCCTTGCCCTTAGCTAAATTATCAGCTAACAAAGTGAAAAATTTGCCGTTACTCGCACATATAATTATATTATCGGTAGTATAGGTCTCTATATTAAATTGCTCCTCATCTCCTTCTTTATATTTAATATGGCTAAGATCAAGATTATGCCCCTTCATCGAACGAATCCAACCCATTTTTGAGCATATAATAGTAATTGGTTCTTTTTCAATAAAGGCTGAAATATCTATTATTTGAGCCGCCCTTTCTGCTTCTTCAAAAGTTGTTTTGCGCGCACCAAGACTAGTACTGAGCCCGAATCTCTTTTGTAAACTTATCAGCTCATTTTTTATTAGTAACCATAGTTTTTTAGGATTATTGAGAATCTGATTGTATTCAGCATGTCTTTTAGTGAGCTCATCATGCTCGGCATTAATCTGCTCTTCTTCTAATTTTCTAAGCGATCTAAGTTTGATATTTAAAATAGCCTCAGCCTGAATATCAGAAATTTTGAATTTATCTATCATTTCCTGTTTCGGATTATCTTCCTCTCTTATAATCCTTATAACCTCATCAATATTTAAGTAAGCAACTTTCAAGGCAGCTAATATCTCAAGACGATTTTCAATTTTATTGATTTCAAATTGAGATCTTCTAGTAACCACTACTTTACGATGCGTCAAAAATTCCTGTAGCACTTCAAGAATATTCATGACTCTTGGAGCATTATCAGAGGCAATTACATTCATATTTAAGTAAATGCGCGATTCAAGCGCTGTTTGCCTAAATAGAGACTCCATAACAATTTCTGCAGAACAATTTCTACCCTTTGGTTCGATTACTACTCTTATTTCTTCAGTAGATTCATCTCTGATATTGCCCACGAGTGGTATTTTCTTATCTCTAAGTAGATTAGCAATATGCTCAATCAATTTCGATTTTTGAACTTGATAAGGAATTTCCTTAATAACAATTTGGTACAAACCATGACTAAAACTCTCCTTTTCCCAACGCGCTCTAACCCTAAAACTTCCTTTCCCAGTTTTATAAGCTTGCATTATAGCACTTTTGTGGTCAATAATTATTCCACCCGTAGGGAAATCAGGGCCCTTAATAAACTGCATTATTTCATCAGTTTCAATAACATTTGGCTTATCAATTAAATAAATCAGTGCATCACATAATTCGTGCAAATTATGCGGCGGGATACTAGTTGCCATACCAACAGCAATCCCTTCAGAACCATTAGCAAGTAAGTTTGGGAAACCTGCCGGCATAAGCTCTGGCTCTGTATCAGAATCATCATAAGTAGGCCGGAAATTAACAGTATCTTTGTCTATATCTTCCATAAGCATGATGCAAATTTCGGTCATCCTTGATTCCGTATAACGCATCGCAGCAGCATTATCACCATCAATTGAACCAAAATTGCCTTGCCCATCTATGAGAGGATATCTTAGCGAGAAACTTTGCGCCAAACGAACAAGTGTATCATAAACAGCAGTATCACCATGTGGATGATATTTACCAATTACATCACCAACAACTCTTGCACATTTTTTATAACCAGAACTCGGATCAAGTTTTAATTTGAGCATCGCATAAAGCAATCTTCTATGAACTGGTTTGAGCCCATCTCTTACGTCTGGCAATGATCTGGACATAATAGTCGACAGGGCATACGCTAGATAGCGTTCGGAAATTGCATCTCCAAAATCAATATTTTCAACATTACTATCTTTTTTATTTGCCATGTATTTTACTAACTGTTACAATCAAATTGTCACCCCCAAAAAACGTGGATGCATTGGGCGCAAGCCCGGTGAGTTGACGCTTGAACGAGGGGTGGCACACAGAATTAAATAGCTAAATCTTAAGCCTCTGTATTTCCGCTTTCACAGCATTTACTCATATAAACTACATCTTCACCTTCACATCATTCTGCTCAGCGAGATAGCCTATTAACTCCTGCATCACACCCTCTTTAATTGTATTTGTAATCTGCGCCTGCGATGTGTCAGTGATTTTTTTGGCTTTAGCAGTATTTACCTTATCATCTTTAACAAAAGCAAAATAGGCCTTTTTGTCATCTCTAACTAAATTTGTAACATGGCCTTTTTCAGTTTTGAATATAAAATGCATCAATTCACGATTCATTTTTTCCTCGGTAGCAAAATCAACTCTAGTAATAAATTTGTTGTTCTCAACCATTACTCCTTTGTTTTTAAGAGATTCCAAGCTTATCTTTTTTGCATCATAGTCTTTTTGCACTTGTTCTAGAATCTTAATATTTTCAGCAGCAATAGCTTTATCGCTCAGTATAGAAGAAATTTGAGTTTTCACTTCCTCAAACTCTTGTTTTCTAGATGGGATTATTGTTCTAAGTTCTACAAGGACAATTTTGTTTTGGTTTGGAATGTCCATAGGATATGAAACTTCTGCCTCCAACATCTCAAACACGGAATCAGCAAGATCTGATAGTTTTAAATTATCATCGGCAACAAGGACATCTTTGCTAATAGACGCTATGCTAGAAATTTTTATACCATGTTTATTCGCTAGCTCTTTTAAAGTTAGGCCAGCAGCAACATCTTCTTCAAGGCTTTTAGAAAGCTGATTTATCAGATCTTCCAATTTTGCTGACTGTAATATTTCTTGCACTTCTTTTTTTACTAAAGAATATGCTTTATTATCAAATTCATTTTTATTTGCATCATAATAGGCTTGAATTTCTGTTTCCTTCACATCGATTTTTTTAGAGAAAAAATCTTTGCCGATTGTTATATAGTCAAAACCTCTATGTTCTGGTACAAGAAAGCTACCCTCGTTACTGTTGTAAAATTCTTCAAGATCTTTATTTTCCAGCGGAGCTAATGACAAGACATTTCGTTTATTAGTCAAATCTATACTAACAATATCAAAATACTTTGTTTCAGCCATATAATTGACCATGTTATTTATCATTATTTTAGGCGGCTGGAACGATTCCATAAAAACATCCAGCAAAGATGTCTTTATTAAACTTGTCTTAAGATTTTCTAGATACTCATCTTCTGCTCTTTGAGAATTGCGAAAAGCCGTTTTAAATAATTTCAAATCAAATTTACCATCTTGATTTTTGAAATAGGACATTTTTTTAACAAAATTTATTACCAACTCATCACTGACGGCAAGATCATATGTTTTAGCAAGATAGCTTATCATCGCATCGTTAATCAATTTCTGTAATATCTCGCTATCAATATTGAGGGCTTTTATTTGCTCTTCAGTAAGATTGATACTATTTTCACGCTGTATATAATCTATCTCTTTAGCTTTTATAGCTAAAAATATTTCCGCAGGAATTGATTCCATCTTACTAAATGTTATTATATCACCTCTACTATTACCGCCAAGAAAGCTAGACGCCCCTATCCCGACAAAACTCAGAGCAATAAAAACTAGTAATATTCTGACAAAAATGTTATCAGCACCTTTTCGAAATTTAGTTAACATAAAAATTACAATTTACTTCTTATACATTTGATTTATAAAATAGATAGCAAATGAAATAACTGCAAGGAATTTTTCCTATGAAACCATTGATTATTACAAACTGGAAGATGAATTTGACTTTTAACGAGGCGGCAACCCTTGCTAAATTAATATCTGAACACGATGACCATTATCGTTTAATTATTGCACCGCCTACCCCTTATATCGCATATCTTGCACAAATTTACAAAAAATTAAAATTTTGCGCACAAGATATAAGCACAAGAAGTGCTTTTGGCTCTTATACTGGGGAGAATTCCGCTAAGTGTTTTAAAAGTTGCGATATTAATTATTCCTTGATAGGCCATAGCGAAAGAAGGTCTTTATTTGGAGAAACCAACATAGTAGCCCGTGCGAAAGCAGAAATTTGCCTTGATAATAAAATAACGCCAATTATTTGCATAGGAGAAACAGAAAAGATAAGACAAAGCGGCCACTATAAAGAGTTCTTATTAAATCAATTAGAGGAATCCACTCCAGAAACAGACAAACCTATCATTGTTGCTTACGAGCCAGTTTGGGCAATAGGCACAAAGATTACCCCTACAATTGAAGAAATAGGAGAAATAGCCCAATTAATCAAAACTAAAAAACAGAGCCTTGTTGCAAAAACTTTACAGCTAGTGTATGGTGGATCAGTGAATTCTGAAAATTATAAAAACATAATTAATATAAAAGATATTTC
>CAMCTQ010000091.1 GCA_945878545.1 Rickettsia typhi | reverse complement strand
AAAGACCAACAAATTAGAGGAGAAATTTTTAAAGTTAATGATAGAATTAAAGCATTTGTTCTTGATGTTAGGCCTGAAACTAAGGGGCCACAAATATTTTTGTCGAGAACTAGTGATAAATTCCTTGAGAAATTATTCGAAATGGAAGTTCCTGAAATATACGATAATATTATTGAAATAAAAGCTATTGCTCGTGAGCCTGGTTCTAAAGCAAAAGTTGCAGTATATGCTGCTGATATTAGCGTTGATCCTGTTGGATCTTGTGTTGGAGTTAGAGGCAACAGAGTTCGTGCAATTACTAATGAATTACATGGCGAAAAAATTGATGTATTATTATGGGACAAAAACGTAGCTCAATTTGTAATTAATGCAATGACACCAGCCCAAATTTCAAAGATTGTTTTTAACGAGGAAAAAAGAAGAGTTGAAACAGTAGTACCAGATGATCAATTAAGTATTGCTATAGGTAGGCGTGGTCAAAATGTACGTCTTGCCTCTAAAATCACTGGTTGGGCGATTGATGTGATGACTGAAGAGCAAGAATCAAAAAGACGTACCGAGGAATTTACTAATACTACAGAACTATTTACAGAAGGGCTTGGTGTAGAGGAGGTATTAGCGCAACTCCTTTCGGCTGAGGGCTTTACAACAATAGATCAAATTGCTGATGCTGATAGTGCAACCCTTGAATCCATTGAAGGATTTGATACTACGCTAGTAACAGAGCTAAAAAATCGTGCTGTAGAATATATTGAGAGCCAGAATGAGAAAATTATTGAGGACTTAGAACAACTTGGTGTTGAACAAGACTTGGTAGACGCTCTTAACCTTGCTCCTGAATATATACTAAAATTAGCGGAATATGGTGTGAAAACTATCGAAGATCTTGGTGAAATGACTGTTGAAGAGTTTAGAAACATTGTCCCTGAAGACAATATAACGACCGAAGATATAGAGGAATTAATTAATTTTGCTCAAGCTCAGAATAAATAACTTATTGTAAGCTGTTTTTTGGACAAGGTTTTGTGTATAGTGAAACTGAGATAACTCATCTTACACAAAAGACTATAAAAACATTTAGATTTAAAATATGACAAATAGTAAAGATACAGAAGATAAGACAACAAAAAAACTAACTTTAGGTGGATCAAGACTTACTTTAGGAAGGTCTGTTTTTCCTAAAAATTTATCTAGAACTGTTGGTTCTTCTGGATCTACCGTTGTTGTAGAGGTTAAGCGTGGTAAGGCAGTCTCTTATGGAGTTGATATTAAAGACAATAAAGAGATTAGTTCTGAGGATAATTCACAAGTTAACAGACGACTATCAGTTCTGCAGAAAGCTCGTGATGATGATGACAAACTTGAAGGTAATAAAATTAGTACCCTTTCAAGAATTGTTGAAATGAATCAATCTTTGTATAATCAAGAAGCTTTAGATAATAATGCAAACAATGTACTTCCGTTGTCAGAGACTAGAATAGTGACTGATAAGTCTGATGCTGCAAGATCTAATATGCCTAAAACTATTGAAGAAGAAGACGAAGAGCTTGCGAAGCAAAAACTAGAGGATGCTAAGGCTCTTATTAAGCAAAAAGCGGTTGAGCCTAAGAAAATTAAAAAATCTGATATCTTTAATATGCTTGGCCAAGATTCTGGTGATGTACCGCTTAAAACAAGAAGTTTAGCTTCTATACAACGTGCAAAAGCTAAGCAAAGGCGTAAAAATGATACTGGAGATAGTAAAAAACAAGATAAAGTATACAGAGAAGTTACGGTTCCAGAAGTTATTACAGTGGCCGAACTATCTAACAGAATGACCGAAAGGGTTACTGATGTTGTACGCGAATTGATGAAATTAGGTGTTATGGCAACGGCAAATCAGTCGATCGATGCTGATACGGCTGAACTTGTTGTTACTACTTTTGGGCATTCTGCTAAAAGAGTTCAGGAATCTGATGTTGAAAATATTCTTAATAATGAAGAAGATAAGCCAGAAGACTTGAAGACAAGAGCTCCAATAGTTACAGTTATGGGACACGTGGACCATGGTAAAACATCACTTCTAGATGCTTTGAAGTCTACTGATGTAGCGGCTGGTGAGGCAGGTGGTATTACTCAGCACATAGGAGCTTATAGTGTTACAATGTCTGATAATAGAATGATTACTTTTATTGATACACCTGGTCATGAGGCATTCACAGAAATGAGAACCAGAGGAGCAAAAGTCACTGATATAGTAGTGTTAGTAGTAGCTGCTGATGATGGAATTAAGGCTCAAACCGTTGAAGCGATAAGTCATGCTAAAGCTGCTGGTGTTCCTATAATAGTTGCAATTAACAAAATTGATAAACCAGATGCAAATATTGAGAAAGTAAAAAATGAGTTGCTTCAATATGAATTGGTTCCTGAAGACCTTGGTGGTGATATAGTAGTAGTTCCGGTGTCTGCCAAGGTAAGAATAAATCTAGATAAGCTTGAAGAGGCTATACTTTTAGTAGCTGAGATAGAAGATTTAAAAGCTAATCCTAATAGTATTGCATCAGGAGTGGTAATTGAATCAAGAATAGATAAAGGCGAAGGTGTTATTGCAAGTATCTTGGTTCAACGTGGCACTTTAAAAAATGGTGATCTGATAGTTGCGGGAACAAGTTACGGGCGTGTTAAAAAAATGAATAATGATAAAGGTAAATCAGTTACAGAAGCTGCGCCATCATATGTTGTTGAAGTTTTTGGTCTAAATGATGCCCCGTCAGCTGGAGATTTATTTAATGCTGTTATGACAGAAAAGCAAGCAAGAGATATTACAGAGTACAGAGCTCGGAAAACAAAAGACAATAAGGTTACTGCTTCAAAAACTAGTTTAGAAGATCTATTCCAAAAAGCTTCGGGGGATGGTAGAATTAAGCACTTACCAATAATTATCAAAGGTGATGTGCATGGTTCAATTGAAGCTATCAATGGTAGTTTAAGTAAGATTGATAGCGATGAGGTGAAATTAAAAATAATTTACCAAGCAGTTGGTGGTATCACTGAGTCAGATGTTACGCTTTCCAAGGCAACAGGTGCAATAATTCTTGGGTTTAATGTCAGGTCAAATGCGGCTGCATCTATAGATGCAGATAAAAATAAAGTTGATATTAGGTATTACTCGATAATATATAATTTAATTGATGATATCAAAGCTATTATGAGTGGTATGTTGTCACCTATAATTCGTGAAATTTATATTGGTTCTGTTGAAATACGCGAAGTATTTAATGTATCTAAAGTTGGAAAAATAGCCGGCAGTTATGTAACTAAGGGCGTTATCAAAAGAGGAGCTGGTGTTAGATTGCTCCGTGATGATATAGTTATTCACGAAGGTAAACTTAAAACACTAAAACGCTTCAAAGAAGATGTAAAAGATGTACGCGAAGGTTATGAATGTGGTATTGCCTTTGAAAATTATGATGATATTAAAGTTGGTGATTTGGTAGAGGTATTTGAAATTGTCGAAGAACAAAAGCAACTTTAAACTCAAAAACCGCGAAAAGCAGCAGTCACAAAGGCAACTAAAAGTATCCGGGCTTATTAGCGCTGCTGTGATTGATTGTCTTAGGAAGGGAAAGCGTATAGATATAAGACTTGTCCCTATGTCTTTGACTATTACAAAAGTAAATATCTCTCCTGATTTGAAGATTGCCAACTGTTATTTCCTACCTTTTAATACAAATTTATCAAGTGATATAATTTTGGAAGCTTTGGAAGAATCAAAATATGCCATTAGGCAGCATGTGACTAAAGAAATAAATTTAAAATATTCCCCTGAAATAAGATTTTACTACGATCAGGCATTTGAGAATGCCGCTAAAATTGAACAATTACTTAAAGAGCTGTAAGTTTTATATCTTTGCAAGATGTGGCTTAATTTCATTTCTTTCTTAAAGTTGCTCAGACTGAATTTTTAGTGAATATTATTTAAAAATTGCCTTTAAGGCATCTTGTAGTGTGGGGTATTTGTAATTGAAATTACCATCCATAAGAACTTTAGGCACAACATTTTGACCATTTAATAGTAGTTCCGTGCCCATTTGGCCAAAAACTAATTTAATATAAAAATTTGGTAAATTAACGAAAGCAGGGCGGTTTAAGACTGCAGAAAGAATTTCAGCAAATTCCTCATTTGTAACTGGATTGGGAGAAGTAATATTCACTGGCCCATGAATGTGTTTATGAGAAATTATATGAAAAATCGCTCCTATTAGATCGTCTCTATGAATCCAGGATAACCATTGACTCCCACTACCTAATTTACCGCCAACACCAAGCTTGTATGGAGTCAATAATTTGGCAAGAAGGCCTCCGTCTCGTTCTAGTACTGCGCCAGTTCTTAGGAAACATGTTCTAACATGAAATTCTTCAGCATTCCTTGCAGCTGTTTCTATTTCTTTGCAAAGGGAAACAATAAATAAATCTTGATTCTCTTTTAATGGTTCCGATTTTTCCGTAAATTTCTCTTCTAAACTCACGCCATAATAACCAATGCCAGAAGCCGCTATTAGTAGACTGGGCTTGACCTTTGCTTTAGCAATATAATCTACAATTATTCTATTACTTTCTTTTCTAGAGTTAATTATTTTTTTCTTTAGAGAATCTGTCCAATACTGAGAAATTGTTTCGCCAGCCAAGTTTATGATGATATCATATGGAGGATGCTCATCATCTTTTTCATTAGATAATTTGTCTATAACTTGTACTTCTTGGGGCAAAATCTTGGTTGTGTTGCTGATATCTCTAGAAAGAACAGTTACTAAATATCCATGCTCTGTCATGGCCTTTACTAAAGCCCTGCCTATAAAGCCTGATCCTCCTGCAATTAATACGTGTTCTGCCATTGTCTACAACTTTTACTTAAATATTTATAGATGAAGTGTAATCTATGTTTATATAAAAATAAAGTACTTAAATACTTAGGTATAATCTCAACTTTTAAAATTCTTGTTTTTGAGTTTTTGTTATTCAAAAGGTTTTCTACTTTCAAAGGCTGCCCATAATGTTCCTTCGTCCAAATAATCAAGTTCGCCGCCAATCGGTATACCACTTGCTAGCCTTGAAGTTTTAATAGGATGATTTTTGAAATATTCTGTAATAAAGTAAGCAGTAGTTTGACCATCAAGTGTTGAATTCGTAGCAATAATTAACTCTGTGGTTTGTTGGTCATTACATCTTGTTAGTAGATTTGGTAGTTTTAAGTCTGCAGGACTTCGGTTAGTACTAGTGGAGAGCGTGCCGCCAAGAACATGGTACCTACCT
>CAMCTQ010000090.1 GCA_945878545.1 Rickettsia typhi | reverse complement strand
AGAGAAAAACTAGGTATATCTACATCAGCAAGATTTATTTTTACCCCTAGCATTTCAAGGGCACCTGGAGTTTTAAGTAAATTATTAATATACATGTTTTTTAAATAATATATGTACATTTTTGCTGGTAAATTTGTTGCGTCTGAATTCCAATATAGTATATCAAAAGCTGCTGGAGACTTACCGAGTAAATAATTGTTTACAAAATATGACCATACTAGGTCATTAGCTCGAATCAAACTAAAACTATTTGATAAATATTTTCCATCTAAATATCCAACCTCTGATACCTTGTTCTCTATGTAATCTATTGTAGATTTGTTGATTAATGCGCCTATTTCGCCGGGACTAGAAAAATCTACTAAAGTTGTAAAAAAGCTGGCGCTATTTATAATCGGATCATTTTTTGATTTATAATATGATAAAGCAATAGCCAGTAGCGTACCTCCTATGCAATAGCCAACAGCATTGACCTTTTCAAACCCCAATTTTCTTATATATTCAAGGGGCTCGATTACTCCTTCTTGTAAATAATTTTCAAAATCCTTATGAGCTAATTCTTTTGTTGGATTGACCCAAGATACAAGAAAAATTTGAAAGTTATTGTCCACTAGCCATTTAATTAATGAATTTTTTTCTGATAAATCCATTATGTAATATTTATTTATCCATGGTGGTATTACAAATATAGGAATAGCATGTGTCTTTTTCTTCGGTTCATAACAAATTAATTGTACCAAATCGTTTTGAAAAATTACTTTTCCCTTAGTAATGGCTAGATTCTTTCCGATTTGGAAAGAAGATGTGTCAGTAGTTGAGATATTCAGCAAACCACCTGATTTTTTTATATCCAAAAGGAAATTTTCCATTCCCTTGGCAATGTTACTCATGCCGCTGTCTAAGGACTCTCTAATTACTTCTGGGTTACTAAAAATAAAATTTGAAGGCGAAAGAGCATCAATAAACTGACTAGAGGTAAATTCTAAAAATCTTTTAGCATCAATATCCAATTCATATTGTCCAACGGTTTTCTTCATCCATTCAGAAGAGATCATGTAATATTTTCTAATAAAATCAAAATAAATACTTTGTTGCCATGCTGGGTCTTTAAATCTTTTATCGGAAAAAGAGTCGTCGTTTTGAGAGTCTTCCGATTTTTTACCTGTAAACTTTGCTACTGAATTAGTGACTAATTTTTGCAAATTATGCATATATTCCAAATTTATATCAGTAAATTTTTCTGGATGCTCAAAGAGTTGTTCGAATAATTTAGTAGCTATTTCTTGAGATTTGTCGTTGTCATAAAAATCAGATGGAAATTGAGTTGACTGGTTTTGCATTAGTTGCATCATTATTTCTTGGTAGTATAAACTAGCCTTTCTTATGTTTTCTATAACCGCATCTCCAGAAATACTAGACATTTTTATATTTTACCATTTTCCTAAGTTACTTTTCTTATAACGGTACAAATAATAAATAAGTAGAGCAACTAGAACAAGGCAAATTGAGGTTAAGAAATTATATTCGTCATCAGCGCTTTCCACATTATCTGCAACGATATAGCTACAATAATATCCAATAGAACCAGCCAGCATATATAATATGATCGCTAGTTGTAGGTAAAAATGAGTAAATTTTGCAGCTAGTATTAAAAGGTTAGAGCAAAAAAGTAAATATAAGGCAGCTGCTATGATAAACCAAAAAACAGTGCTAAGAACTATATCAGTACTCCAAAATGGCATTGAAAGAAGTGTGAATAGCAGCGAGGTAATGCATAATATATTGATTTTATGGAGATTGTACTTGAAAGCAAATTTTGGCACAAATGCTGAAGCAAGAAACATCAAAATAAAAATATAATATTTTGTTTTTGATACTGAAATTGTCAATAAAGTATCGGTGAGTTGATATGTTTCATAACTATAAAAAATTGTCATTATAATATAGAAAATAGTGAAAGAAACTAGCAATTCTAAATCTACATTTTTTAGAACAATCAAGCTATTCACTGTTTTGTGCTTTGGTATGTGAAAACAAGGGTTTAAAATAAAAGCGAAGAGAAAAACTCCTGCTGATATTATGTTTATTATAATTAATTCACGTATTGAAGTTAGATTAATTGAAGTGATTCCAGAAGATTTATAATACAAGACTAAGTGTGCCAAAAAATATGCAATAGAAAAGCTAAAGATAAAAAAACTCAAGAAATGTGCTTGGTCTAATTTCTTGCTGTCAAAAATATAACAAAGTAAAGTAGTAATAATCAGTAAATTTGTACCAGAATATATCATGGGGTAAATTTTCTGAACTATCCCAGAAAATTCAAAAAATCCTGCGCTAAATACGCTTGCAATGTAAATTAATAAATTAAAGATTATGATTTTTCGAAAACCAAGATAATTACCAAAAATAAACAACGTTAAACCAGCTACGACATATCCTAGTATATCATAATGATAGACCTTATCTAAGATAGAAGAAGATGCCTCTTTTAAAACCAGAATTTCATTTACAACTTCAATATTTACTATTGCAGCAAACAAGTATGTTACCATGCAGATAAAATAAGGAGCTAGAGCCTTATAATTAATCTTCGTATTCATAAAATTTATTTGCTAAAATATTGACGGTAGTATATAAATTTCATTATGTTGTGGCCATTTTAGCAAATATAGTTTTAACCAAAAAAGACACGCATCTAATTATGTAACATTAAACTAGTTATTGGATAAATCAAAGTGTTTAGTAACTATTAGGGTGTATATGAGGAGCGATTGATGTAAGTTTGCTATCAATGAAATCATTTAATATCCACAGTTAAAAGAATTGATTAAATATAGTTTAATATGAAAAAAAGAATTTTAATAGACGCAAACTTTCCTACGGAAACTAGGGTTGTTTTGCTTGATAAGAATAATCAGATAGAAGATGTTGAGTATAGTTCAGTTAATAAAAAGCAAATTAAAGGTAATCTATACTTAGCAAAAGTAACAAGAGTGGAGCCGGCTTTGCAAGCTGCTTTTGTAGATTATGGGGATGAAAAAAGTGGGTTTCTTCCTTTCAACGAAATACACCCTGATTATTATAATGTACTGATCAAAGATAAGGAGAATGAAACTCTTACTCCATCGTGGAGTGAGCTTGCTCCGCCAGAGATCACATCTGATGATCTCGCAGAAAAAAAGCGATTAACTAACGTAAGTGATATCACGGATATTGATGAAATTGATATTACTAGAATAGAAAAATTAGTTGATGAAAAAATTCAGTCAGATTTTGATATAGATGCCGAAGATAATGAAATAGAAAGTTTTTCTAAAGAAGACGTGCACGGTGATACAAGAAAAGCTTACAAAATTCAAGAAGTTATAAAAAAAGGTCAGATTTTCCTGGTGCAGGTGACAAAAGAAGAGCGTGGTAACAAAGGGGTTTCTTTAACGACTTATATATCTCTGGCTGGAAAGTATTGTGTGTTGATGCCTAACAAACCTTCGCAAAATGGTATTTCGCGCAAGATTTCTAATTATGATGAGCGCAAAAGGCTAAAAGATATTATTAATAGCTTAGTTTCTGGTCGAAACAAGGAAAGTTCTAGTGTAATAGCAAGAACGGCTGGTGCTGGCCATACTTCGCTTGATATTAAAAAGGATTATGAGTATTTAGCTAAATTGTGGAACAGAATTAGAGAAGCGACTCTACAAGCGAATGCTCCTTCGTTTATTCATCAAGAAGACGGTCTTATATTAAAAACAATTAGAGACATGTTTGATCGAAATGTGAAAGAAGTAACGGTGCAGGGTTCTGCAGCTTTTAATGCTTGTATAAAATTCATAAAAGATATTATGCCACATGCATTAAATTCAGTAAAAGAGTATAAGAGTAATACTCCAATTTTTACCAAATTTAATGTTGAGGATCAGTTAACAAGATTATATCAGCCGATTGTTCATTTGCCATCTGGTGGTTATATTGTCATTAATCCCACTGAAGCCTTAATATCAATCGATGTAAACTCTGGCAAAGCTACAAGCGAACGTAATATCGAAGAAATGGCCTTGAAAACTAATCTTGAAGCCGCAAGGGAGGTAGCAAGACAGGTAAAACTTAGAGATCTATCAGGATTGTTGGTTCTAGATTTTATAGATATGGCAGATACTAGAAATCGTAAAATAGTTGAGAGAACTTTAAGAGAGTTTTTGAGTAGAGATAAAGCAAGGATACAAACGTCACACATAAGTTCATTTGGCTTACTTGAAATGTCAAGACAAAGACTTAGGCCGTCTTTTTTAGAAGTCAATTCTAACATATGCGCACACTGTAGCGGCAAAGGTGTTGTTCGTGCTGATGAGTCCAATTCTATGTTAATACTCAGGACTATAGAAAACGAGATCTACAATAATAATTATGATATTGTCAATGTTTATGGGATTGCCTCATCTATTTTGTATTTACTTAATAATAAAAGAGAAGAAATCTCTTTTATTGAGAAAAAGTACTCTATAAGGCTTAACTTCCATATTGATAGAGACTCAACTGCTGATAGTTATTCAATAGAAAAAATTAGGTTATCGGAAAAGAATAAATCAGAGACAGCGGTGAAGCAGCCAGCATTGCAGGATACTAATGAGATATATACTGAAAATTCTGAAAACAGAAGGGCAAAACCTAATAATAGAAGGCCTCAGAAAAATCATCCAATCAGGCAGAATCAACAAAGTGAGGAAGGATTAAAATCAGAAGCTATAAGCAAAGATTCTGTTGTTGAAACTGTAGAAGATAAGAATATAGATGCAGTACAGGGTAGTAGCAACCAGAGCGAACAGCCGGAACAATCATTGCCTGGTCAAAACAAACATAATAACAAATCAAGAAAAAGAATTAATAGAAGAAGGGTAAATTCACCAAAACCTCAGAGTACAATTAATGAGAATGTAGCTGGTGTTGATAGCAAAGACTAAAGGTGTCTATAACATGGATGTCATAAGGTTGTAATTGTTTTATGAGGATAAGACCGTTATCCACAGAAGAATGGGAAATCTGGAAACAGTTTCGATTAGAGGCGCTACAAAATTCACCAGAAAATTTTGGCTCTTCTTACGAGGAAGAAGTTAATTATTCGGAGGATGATTGGCAATCTCATATTAATAAAAGTGATATTTTTGGTGTTTTCCTTAGTGATCTGTTAGTTGGGGCAGCGGGGTTTTATACTTTAAGCACGGTTAGAACGAAACATCGCGGCATTTTGTTTGGAATGTATACTCGACCTGAGTATAGAAAACAAGGCATTGCAAGTGGTTTAATTGAAACAATTATAACTCATGCAGGATCACGCGTTATGCAACTGCATTTAACATGTGTGACAACTAATATTGAAGCAATAACCTTTTATCAGAAACATGGTTTCAAGATTTACGGTACTGAGCCACGTG
>CAMCTQ010000089.1 GCA_945878545.1 Rickettsia typhi | reverse complement strand
GATTCGCAACAGACCCAACTTTTATAAGTACACGAGATACGCGCAACCATGGCAAACATATTGGTAGTCGATGACGAGTTAGGTATCCGAGACCTCTTGTTCGAAATCCTGAACGACGAAGGCCACGCCGTAGAAGTCGCAGAAAACGCAGCCCAAGCGCGCGCTGCTAGACAAGCCGCTAGACCTGATTTGGTGTTGTTGGATATTTGGATGCCTGACACTGACGGCGTCACACTTCTCAAGGAATGGGCTGGTGCTGGTTTGTTGAATATGCCTGTCATCATGATGAGCGGGCACGCGACGATTGATACTGCTGTTGAAGCTACGCGTATTGGGGCGCAGGCGTTTTTAGAAAAACCTATTACCTTGCAGAAATTGCTTAAGGCTGTGGAGCAGGGGTTGTCGCGTAAGCCTATTGGCGCTTCTGCTTCTAAGTCTGGTTCAGGTGGTACTGCGCATTCCTTGTCTGGAAATGGCGCTGGCGCTTCTGCTGCGCAACCACAAGCTGTTATTTTGTCTGCTACCCAGCAGACCTTTGAGTTGGAATTGCCTTTGCGTGATGCACGGGATGCGTTTGAGCGTGCTTATTTTGAATATCATTTGGTGCAAGAAAGTGGGTCTATGACCCGCGTGTCTGAGAAGACGGGGCTTGAGAGGACGCATCTATATCGCAAGTTGAAGCAATTGGGTGTGGATTTGTCTAAGCCTAAGCGGGTGGGTTGACTGTGTGGGATAGAAAAACCTGTGATGATAAATAAAACTTGACAGTTTGGTAAATACTGGTATGGCAATATAGGTGAAAATTAGTACTCATCCAATTTTAAAGACGAGTGGCGTTAAAGAAATTTAGACCAATCTTAAGGAAAATAAATGGAACTTGAAAATGTCTCGAAATCCTTAACTAACTTTACGCTCAAGGCAGTAGTAGTCACTGTTTGTATAGCCTTCTTGATTCCGAGCCTGATACCGGAGTTCAAATGGGTGAAAACTTTGCAGGGGAAATTAATTATTGCTTCATTTATACAAAATCCAAGTGTCTTATGGAAATTAGCTGAGCAGCAGGAGGCAGAAAAAAAATATAAAGATGCGGCAAATTTGATAGACCTTGCAATTGGGCTACATGAAATGAACTGCTCTGCACCACAATCACTACTCAAATATCAAAAGAAGCGTGATTATTTACACTTAATGATGGAAAAAAATAATAAATAAAATAACTTAAAGACCAGTAATTTGAGAGTATTGGATACTACCCTTCCTTTTACACAAAAATTTCGGACCCCTACAAATAATTCTAAACGCTGTAGGGCGCTCATATTGGACGGATGTATTGGTAAAGTAATTAACCAAATCTACGTTATTTAATATTTCTGGTGAGAGTAAGAAGCCAGTTCGCCCAAGCACTGGTATGAACCTGTATGAGCTAATTTTTTCGCTATTGAACTTAAATTCCAACTCGTAATGCATTGGCTTGTATGGAATAGCGAGCATTGATTCAATTGGGTTACCAATAAGATCAATTTTCATCCAAGTGGGATAAATATCATTCTGCAAGGTTTGCCAATCACCTAAATTAAATATAATTTGTTGGTCATAAGGTTGAAAAGATAGGCCATTGTAATAGGTTTTTTTCTGGAATAACACTAAATTATTCCTTGATTCAACTAACCTGAACTTTGAGAGTATTTCCAACTTTGAGAGACTGCTGTCTAAAGGGAGGTATCTTTTGTCAGTGGTTTCAATTTCGACAATGAGGTAATCTACGTTTCTCGCAAAAAATGCGGAGTCGGATAGCAACAACGTAGGATTCCAGGCGGCAAAAGAAATGGTGGATGGATTTGTAATGTAATTAAATTTGTTGTACAGCATCACTGCTGGTTTCATCCCTAAATAGCCAACTTTCGCCCCGTTAGTAATTTTTTCAAACTCCGGTAGATGAATTTCATCTTTAAAATAATTTAACTGTTGTTGAAGAGAGTTATGTTCTTTATGAATATTAAATAAAAATTTAATATTAAGCTGTACATTTGAAAGGTGATGAAAGATGTATTCATCAAGAGTAACGCGTGAAGGTAAAAACAAAAAGAACGAAGACGCTAATATGACAACTGGGAGCGCAGAACTGTGTCGGGGTATGTCAACGCGGTTAGAGTAAATGACTATGTGCTGCATGCCAATTGCAAAGATTGCGTAGGCAAAGTATATTGAATTATGTCCTGCGTCAGCTCTGACGAATCCATGCTTCCAGACTGTAAAAAATAGAAAAACAAAAAACAAAGAATCAAGTAGAAAATTTTTTTTTACATGAGCATCTATGCCAACCAGTCCTCTGGAAAGTTGACATAAATAGTATAGACCAACGACCATCGCAGAGAAAGTCACATAAATAGGTTCTTGAATGGCCATGGCCTCGTTATATCCGCTAGAAAAATTAATTGCTCCCTTTACGTAGTAAAAAAAACCTTGTATTGGTTGTCCGGCGGCGAGCCACAAAGTTACAAGAAAAAATAAAAAAATTAAAAGCCTCTCTGCACACCTCTCATTTTGAAGATAAGACTTCAATACTAATACTATTACCCCCGATAAAGTTATAAACAAGCAAGTGCTTTTGGCGAGACAGAGCAGTGCAGCAATAAATATAGAAAGGATCAACTTGGGTTTGGTGCTTGGTTTCAAGATATGTAAAAAGGCAACATGTAAAAGTATGTAAATAAATACATCTGCCTTTTCGTAAAGCCAAAGAGAGAATAAAAAAATCAGAAAAACCTTTAAATTTAGTTTTGGGGAAAGGTAGAGTAAGGAGAAGACCAAAAAAGCATTCAATAAAACCTTGGTAAAAAAGAAAAAGCCACTGTATATGTGTGGGTAGTTTAAAAAGCCATAGGGCCCCACATTTTGAAAAAAATCAATACCGTACCTTAACCCGTTGCTAAGCCAATACTCATATGCCGCTTGGCTACCTAAATCGTGTTCATTTTTAACTAGAGTATTTGGAAGTTGAAGTAGAGTGAGAAAAAGAAAAATAAATAATAGTGGCTTTAAACATTTATTAAAGCTTTTGTACATAAAGTTGCCTATTTATGTTAAAACACAGATAAAAAATAGTCGCTGATAGAGCCTGAAAAAACTAATATCACTTGTAAGGGCAATGTGCCTAGAACAGCCCCTAGTATGAAGGATCTAAAATTCAATGAACTAGCGCCGAAAATAAAACCAATTGAAGAGCCGGGAAAAAGAGGGTTTATATGGGCAATGAATGAAGATTTCCAACCATAATTAAGAATATGTCTGGAAATTTTGTCAAATAACTTTTTATTTTTTTTAAAAAAATCGTGATTTATTATATATTTACCTAAATAAAAAGTTATGCATGATGAAAGAATTGAACCAATTACAGAATATACAACTCCGTATTTAAACCCCCAAGCCATCCCGAAAATGATAGTAAAAATAGAGCAGGGTAGCAGGAGTAAAGAAAAAACAATTTGCCCCAAAACTAAAAGCCATGGCGAAAGTGAAGGAAATGACATTGCTGTGGAAATCAGTAAATTCCTCAGGTTCGTATTTAGAAAAATATTTATATATATAAAAAACCAAAAAATAGTGATAATTACCTTAATGATATTCATATTATTTATAACTTTTAATATCTCGAATTATATATCTAGGCCTGCCTTTCAATTCATAATACATTTTCGAAATATATAGGCCGATAATTCCATTGGTCATTAATATCACGCCGCTAAAAAAACTTACTGCTATCAGTATTCCAGATACACCAGGGGTAGAAGTCCCTATTAATTTTGTAAATAAGGCCCAAGCAATTAATAAAGCGGAGATGAAAACTACAATTAGTCCAAATATGAGAGAGGCATAAAGCGGCACTGCAGAATACGAAGTTAATCCGCGAAGAAACTCTTTAACCGGACCCAGTCCGTTACCAAAAAGAGAAAATTTTGAATTACCGGAAAATCTCGGTGCTCTTGTGTAATGAACGAATGCTTGTTGAAATCCTACCCAAACCGAAAGGCCTCTCATATAAGGATCATATTCTTTAAGTTGCAGTATTTCATTAACAACACGTCTTGATAGTAATTTATAGTCACCAGTATTGATTGGTAAATTAATGTCAGAAAATATATTAATAACAAGATAGGCGGCCTTGGTAATTAATAATTTGAATCTGGTTTCCCCTTCGCGTTTTATTCTTGTTGTGTGAACCACCTCGGCCCCGCCTTCATATTTTGTAAACAACTCAGGAATTAATTCTGGGGGGTCTTGTAAATCAGAATCTAAATATATTACTACATCTCCATTGGAATGCGCCATCCCAGCCAAAACGCATGGCGCAACTCCAAAATTACGCGACATATTAATAATAATTATGGGGTAAATTTTTTGTAACTCTAGTAATAAAGAAAGAGAGTTATCTGTAGATGCGTCATTCACAAAAATAAGCTCACAATTTGCTCCTTTAATTTTTTTAATTGAAGCGAATGTTCTTGAAATCAAGCTTGGGATATTTTTTTCTTCATTTTTGAAAGAAAAAATTACTGAGATAAGAATTTGAATTCTCCTTATTTAATACATTATTTAGTGTAAACCATATTTTTATTATGCAAAATGAAAACCAAAATTCTCTAATGATAGAAGATAGAAAGGCTCGATAGTAAGCTAAGATGTATAAAATGGACGTACTATTTATAAATCCCGACTCTTCAGTTAAGGCATACCAAGATTTGGCTAAGGTATTTGCTGCAATAGAACCGCCCACATGGGCACTGCTTTTGGCAGAGGCATGCCGCAAAAGGGGCTTCGAGGTGGGCATAGTTGATTGCGATGCTGAGAAAATTAGTCTTGAGGCGTCGGTGAGACGAATTAGTGATTTAAAAGCCAAGCTTACTGTTTTTGTGGTTTACGGACAGAACCCCAATTCAGGAACCACAAGCATGATTGGGGCATTAGCGCTTGCTAGAGAAATCAAAAATGCAGATGTTGACACCAAAATCTGCTTCGTTGGCTCTCATACCAGCGCTTTGCCAATGGAGGTGTTGTCTGAAGATGCGGTGGACATAGTGCTCCTAAACGAGGGGGTATATGCACTTATAAACTTATTGAAATCCAACTTGTCTGGCGACTTAAGCACTATCAAGGGAATTGGTTATAAAAAAAGGGGTCCTGGAGGATTTCCTATACCCACCTTAAATTCTCCTGAACGCATTGTTCATCAGGAAAGAATGGATGAAGACTTGCCTGGATACGCTTGGGATCTTTTGCCGTATAGAAAAAAACCCTTAGACTTATATAGAGCGCATTTCTGGCACGCTGGATTTGACCACGCAAAGCGAACACCTTTCGCGGCAATTTATACGTCATTGGGGTGTCAGTTTGCCTGCAATTTTTGTATGATCAACATAGTCAATAGAGAAGACAACTCTGAAGGAATTGATGCATCACATTCAAGAGG
>CAMCTQ010000088.1 GCA_945878545.1 Rickettsia typhi | reverse complement strand
CACATAAATAACTAAAAAAAATAAATTGATTATTACTTAAGCTTTTAACCACCTCAGCAGTATACACTTCAAGAATAGGTTGCAATGTTTTGGGAGGCAAAGCAAATAATTTATTGATAAAAATGCGCTGATTAACTTCTGAATTTTGTAAAAACTCTGTAGCATATTTATTAAAAATAGCTTGCCCTTTATTAAAAGGTAGAGGAAATAATTTATTGATAGGAGTATTTTGAGGCAATTTGAAGAAATTATTAAAAGTGTTTGAAGCCCATCCTAAAATTGTGGTTATATTACTAACCTTTGTAGGGGCTTGCGGCTGTTGCTCCTCTACTAATTCTTTAAATATTGCTTTTTCTTCTAAAATTTCTAACTTTTGTGATGGTTTGGACATAGTAACTATTCCTTGATATGATTCAGCCGAGCAATATTAATTTATATTAACTAAAAATGCAACAAAACTTTTATTTTGCACCCTTGCCTAGTTTAACCCACTATTCTTTCACAATCAGCTTTAGGATTTTTGCCTTCAGAAATAGTTAACAAATTTGTTATTTTTTGTATCAAAAGAAAACCAGTGCCTATTTACTGTCAAAAATCGAGGAAATTACGAATATTACTTTTTCTGGTCGTCGGAAAATGATCAAATCCTCTTTGAAATCATTATCTTCAGAGATCGGTTTCGTATTAACAAAACTTTCTATTACAGATACCTTGCGTGCCGAAAATCTATCACCCCAAGATTATTTGGCTTTAGCTGAAGAAATGATAAACTTAGAATTTTAATTAACGACCTAGAATAACTCAGCTACACATAATTTAAAAATTACTTATCTTGGATCAAGAAAGTCTATGTGCGCTGAGAGAGTAACTGCATAGATCTACTGATAACTAAATTTTTTTAGCTATATAACTGTATTTTAAATTAATTTTCTTAACATAAGGAGCATCATCTGGAAAATTAATTTTTAAGATTTGTTGCAACTCACTAAGAAAGTAGACAGCTTTATTATGATAAATCTGTCCTTGTTGAATATTATTTTGATTATTTTCATTAATAGATTTCTTTAGATACAAATCTATTAAACTGCCTAATACTCTATAAATTTCGGGATGGTTTTGATTTTGAAATATTTCAAAAGATTTATGCAAATATTCTTCGGCTTCTTTTAAATTACCCTCCATAAATTTCATTTCTCCTATATTATGCATCAAAATGGCAACTTGGGCAGAATCTGTACCATAATGTTCTCTATAAATGTTAAGGCTTTGATTAAGTATATCATTAGCCTTTGCATACTCTCTTAATTCTCTATAAACAACTCCTAACTTTTCTGAAGCCCACGCCGTTTTTGGATGATCAGGGCCATAATGCTGTTTATACTGTTCAAGGCTTTCTTGTATCAACTGCTTTGCCATTAACAAATTACCTTGATTACCATAAATAATACCAAGATGGATTCGTGACCAACCTACGTCAATATGTTCTTTACCTAAGGTTTTTTCATTAATAGACAATCCGCGCTCAAATAATTTTTTTGCTTTTTCATTGTAACCTAGATTTCGATAAACGATTCCTAGATTAATGGTTAACCAAGCATATTCTATAGGCTTCTTTACGGAATTACTGTCTTGAATAAGAATAGCTCGCTCAAGTAAATCTTTTGCTTTAACATAATGTCCCATATTTCTATGAAAACGTCCTAAGTGCCCAAATACTTCTGAAGTTTTTATATCGTCTTCTCCATAAAAATCTTTATAAATTGATAATGCTCTTTCTAGATAATTTTGGGCTTTTTGAGGTTCTATTTTTCTATAAATACTTGCTAGGGGTGTTAAAATCCAAGCTATTTTAATATGATTTTCAGTACCATAATAACTTTTGTATACAGCCAGACTTTCTTCAAGATAGTTTTTGCCTTTTTTGATATCACCAGAATTTTTATAAATTACTCCTAATTGCCCTAAAGCCCATGCTTTTTGTGGATGCGCAGTCTTATAGTACTTTGAAAATACTGGCAAACTTTGTTCAATCAAGTTTGTTGCTTCTTTATAATCTCGATATATGGTCCAATAAAAATATCCTAATTTACTATTTAAATAAGCCTCGGTAATTTCACTAACCAGTTTTTTATCTATGAATGCAACAAGATGAGGGATAAAATGCTTTAATTGAACTTCTTCGGCTGTTTCTGATATTTTTTCTAAATATTCTTCAAGACTTTTTGCAATTGACTCCATCAATTGAGAGTTTTTTTCTAAATTTAGCACTGTTGTCAAATACTTTAAAATTATGGTTTGTGTACTGCGGTGCAGCGAAAATACTGTAGTTTGTTGATATATAGAATCTTTTTCAATTATCATAGAATATTGTTGTAAGTTATGCAGAAAACTATCCACTACTATTTCTCCCTTATATAAATCTAATAAATCTCTTGGGATTTCTTGTGAATCCAATAAACTTATAAATAATAAAAGGGCAGCAAAATCAGGATGCTTATCAATAATATGTTTCAATGATAATGTTATAATCCCATAGCGGTTCTTATTATAAGTGTTATTTTCTTTTATCATCTCTGATTGAACTAAAGCAAATTCCTCACTGCTTCGGTCTTTACGTTTTAAATATTCTTTGTAAGAAATTCCTGTTGCTTTAATATAAAAAGCTGCTGTTAACACATCTAAAGGAAAAGGGGGAATGTGCTGTAAAAATTGAAATTGCTCTTTTTGAAGATTAGGGTTAAGCTCTGTACTCTGTGCGCCCAAGACTTTAGTAAAAAGGACAAATTGTTCTGAAGCTTCCAACTCTCCAAAGAAAACCCCTTTATTGCTGCCTATATGGCTATTATTTGCAATATTGTTATTGCGTGTTGTAAGGATAACTTCTCCAGAACCCCAGGCCTTAGAGTCATAAGGAAAATAAGCTTGGATATCTAAAAAGGTCTTTACATTGTCATAAACCAGAACCCAGGGAGCATAAGATTTGAGCTGCTTTCTGACGAATAATAGCAGTTTTGTTTGCCTCTTATCAAAATCTTTTGTTTCTTGTATCTCTTTTAATTCATTCCTTTCTTCTTGAGTTTGAGAAGCAGCGTATGCCAACTGCTCAAATGAGACCATAAGATTATCTTCGGTCTCCGCATTGATTTCCCAAACAATATTAGCTTTTTGTTGAAGCGCGTAGTGCCGAGCTATAGTAGTCTTACCAGCTCCGCCTATTCCAATAAGAACGACAGTTTTTATATCGCTTTGATGTTTTAATTTGTTATTTATCTCAGCCATTATGTAAGGACGTTCTAGCCTCATGCTCTTATGTGGAATACTAAAATTTGGTCTTACAACTTGTTGATCGGTAGTTCTATCGGCAATAATATTTCTTTGGATAAAAATCAATGAAATAAATAGAATAAAACAACTAAAACATACTAGTAGAATAATAAGTTTCATGCTTGATGCCTTTTCTTTAAATAGTTTAGATAGAAAGGTAATCAAGAAATTATGATAGTAATTTTTACTTTTTATACTTATCTCTTCTACATTATTTAGAATAGCGTTATATTCTGTATTAAATTCCTGGATAATTTTATCCAAGTTAGTTTCATTTAAAATTTGCTTTAGTAACTCTAATACGGATAAGTAGTAATTTTCTTCCTTTCTAAAATCTATACATCTGACATGATTAATTTCATAGGGTTCTGAATTTTTGTCAAGTACGAGAAAGATGCTTTCAGGTGATTGGTGATTATCAACCAGTTCTTTTGAAGAAACATATAGGTTATGCTTGGCTTTTTTAGTATTTTGATCACTATCTTCTATGTTGATTAAAGTTATATTCACTATTTTTAAATGTACTTGCAGCTGCTTTAATAAATTCTCCTCTTGTTTATTTATACCTCCACTGTGCAATAGACAAATACAACCATGCCGGTTTAGAACTTTGCCTATTTTTTGCAGTTGATTATAAAATGAAGCCTGAACTAACAAGTGTAAATAACATCGCTTTATAAGATGTAGCTTTCCAGATTTCTCTACAAAATCTATGATAGATTCTCTCGAATTGTGGCCTAGCTTTAACATTATGTTATGAATATGGGATTCTACTGTTTTCGGGGAGATAGACAACAAAGATGCTATTTTTTTATTCCCTCTGTTATGAAGAAGACAAGCTATTATGCTTACTTCCTTAAAAGTAAATTTTATCGCTCCTATTTCATTCAGGTAATTTGAATATATTTCGTGTAATTTTTTATAGCTCGTATCAAGCAACATAATTTAAATATAATAATGACATCAATCAAAACTTAACCTTTAAACTTGTTTACCTCATTTGTAAATGCTTTTCATCCGCAAGTTATTTCCTTAGGATAGTACCTAGGATAGTTTTTTTGAAGAAACTTATAATTTATAGTGTTAGCTTTTATGAACGTATTTAAATTGATGAATAATTTTTAGAGAGGTTAATTGATACTATGAAAGGAATCAATGAGAATTCTAGTTTTCAACACAGCAGTTATAATAGCGTATCTAATGTTAAAAACAGAAATAAAGGAATCATAAAGCATAATATCCCTGTTGACAAAATTGATGTCACATCGAACCAACGTCAGGAGAATCGGCTAGTACTCTATAAACTTTTATTAGAGTCTCAATATAGTAAATCATGCAAAGAGACAATTTCTGACTTTTTTGCTAAGCAAAAAAAATAATATAAATATAAAAAAAGAAAATTATGCTTATTTAGCTCGAAATATAACGTACAGGAAATAATTCATTTGGTTTTTTCTGATCAGGATAGTTTTGATTAAGCGTATGACAGGTCAATATTAGTGCTTGGTAATACAGGAAGCGAGAAAAGTATTCTAGTTAATTATTTAGCCCAAGTTCCATTTGTTTGCAGTAGATGATGGGGAAATAAAATTAAGAATCTAGAATTACTTACTAATAAATTGAATATGATAAGAACTCAGAAGTCCAAGAACTCTAAGCAAAAATTGCTTTTTGTAGAGCGAAAAAAACTACAGTTACTTAATATAAGCATTACAACCAGAATTTAACAGATAATAATAAATATCATGAACAAACGACCAATAAGACGCATTCTTACAGAAGACAAAAAAATTTCTAGATTAGCCTATGATTATTGCATAATCAGAGGAGTGTCTGGTAAAGAATTAGCTAAATATCTAGGATTATCAGTACAACAAATACAAAAATATCTAAAAGGTACTAACAGAATCTCTGCTGGTACTTTAGAAAAAATTGTAAACAAGCTCCAGATTCCTGTAGAACAAATCTTTAAAAACACAATATCTACAGCTTGTCCCAATTTTAAACTTCAAACCGTTTTGATAGAGCAATTTTCTAAAATAAAAGATGAATCTGTTAAACGGGCCATTATTAACTTAGTAAGAAATATTGCTATGTCAGAATAAGACTGGGTTAAGCTCTTTAATTTCAAGTGAACGTTTGAGTAGTGTTTGTTTT
>CAMCTQ010000087.1 GCA_945878545.1 Rickettsia typhi | reverse complement strand
GCATTTGATAAATCTAGTACTTTTCCTTTGATAGTTATATCAACTACATCTTTATTAATTAATATTTTTGAGGAAAGTTTAGTTTCTTGATGATTTATATTATCTAATATTATTTGAGTTATATTATTGTTGATGCTTACAGAGCCGTTAACTCTGAGATTGTTAGATCCATTAATATTAAAATTTATATCACCCTTAGTAGGGCTTTCTAAAGTTCCATTCAAAGTGAAATTAGCTTTTTCTCCTTTCTTCTTATGAATACCAAGTTTGTCAAAATATAAGTCCAAATTTTTTAAATCAGAATTTACTAAAATTTTTCCTACATGATTTATATTGATATATTCAAAATCCAATTTAGAGTCCCCCCCAAGTAAGGTCACAAAGCCAACTTTTTGGTGGTTTTGATCAGATTCCTTGGATTGTAAATAAGCTACTATATTTAGTTTATGGTGGAACTCTTTTTGGTCTGCTAAATTTAGAATAAAATTTATGTCTGAATCAAAACTATTAATTTTACCTTTACCTGTTATTTCCAAACTATCACCATTATATTTACCGAAAATATTTGCGCCGTTAAAAACAATTTTATTAGTAAATATCGATAAACCTGTATTTGGCATTTTTGCAGTTATGTCATAAGTGTCTTTGCTTCCTGGTTGTAGAGGAATTTCTATTTTTATATCAATATTTGTATCGCCAGTTAATTTTTTCAAATCAATAGAAGCTTGGCTCAAAGCCTTATGAGTGTTAATTGAGATAAAGTCTGTTAGTGCTCTAGTTGGACCTTGTGCTTTAGCTGTAATTAGTAATTTAGTATTTTCTTGACCTTTCCAATCCATGTATATTAGGCCATTGCTGATTAAAATATCAGTAGAATTTGCTTTGTTAATTATAAACTCTGAAATCATTCCTTTTTGTGAAAGATCAATTTGCATATTAGTTAATGGAGGGAGATCATCATTATAAGTAAATTTTAAGTTACTTATTTTTGTAAACCCATTAATATTTTCTTTGGTGTAATTATTATTTTGAAGATCTTTTTCAGATATATTGATATTAAACTCACTGGATTCTATGATCCCGGCTTTAATAAATTTGTTTAGAAAAATTAGTAAGTCATTTTTGGGATGTAAATAATGAAATGGTTTGTAAATTGCTATAGGCACGTTTTTAACATTACCAGTAAAGCTAATATTATTATCGATTCTGCCCTGTAAATTAAGAGTCACATTATCATTAAATATTACATTTATATAATATTGAGAGTTTCTACTTGAAAAAGAGTGGTTTATAATCGCTTTCCCTTCTTCGAGATTAATACTATTAAATAAATCCTGATAGGAGATATTATCTAAATTCAACTCTGCGTTAGATTTTCTTTTTACAAAGTAGTTGTTGTAGGAAAAATTGATTTTAGTACTGAAGAATTCTTTGTTATCAGAGTCTTGAGCTGTAGTTTTATCGATTGTAACATCTGCAACAATTTTAGATTTTTTGTAATTCAGGTCTAAGTTATAAGTAAGAATAATATTATCTAATCTGAATTTTATACCATTTTGGGATAAGGTGATTGAATCTATTTTTATTTGATCATTCTTAAGAGTTAGATGATTAATGGTTGCATTAAAATTTTTTAGTTGAAGATAGTATTCTAAAGCATAGTTAATGGGTGTGTTTAAATATCCTGTTCTTGCCCCATAAATAGTTAGAGCAATTATCAGAACTAATGAGATTGTTAAAATCAGTAACTTGAATAGTATTTTCATTAACCAGGTCAGAGATTAGTTTAGTTGTAATTAACAATTTAATTTCAAAGGAATAATATAAAATAATGAACCGCTTCGTATATGGCGTAGATAACGAAGTGACAGGTTAGCGGTCTAAAATTCTCTATGACTAATCTTTTTAAAATTTTATTGGTATAAAGATAATGTAATAGCGGGCATCTTACAAGCTATCAGTCTAATATTATAGCCCTAATTTTATTTTATTGAACTTGAAGTAATCTGTAGCTTAGTTTAAATTAAGGCTAAATAATCTTTGGAGTGTTGATGAAAATTACATTTGTTGGTAGTGGTTATGTTGGGTTGGTATCGGGAGTGATGATGAGTTATTTAGGTCACTTTGTTACGTGCCTTGATATTGATCAAACAAAAATTAACAAGTTAAAAGATTTAAAATCCCCTATTTTTGAAGAGGGGTTAGAGAATTACTTAATTCAATATGGAAATACAGAAAGATTAAATTTTATTTGTGGTTACGATGAATCAATATACGAATCATCAGCAATATTTATTGCAGTAGGCACACCTCAAAAAGCTGATGGCAATGCCGACCTACACTATATTGTTGAAGCGGTGTTGTCTTCTGCCAAATACGCAAATCCAGATTGTATATTTGTTATTAAATCTACTGTTCCACCTGGCACATGCAAGAAGATTAAAGAATTATTGGTTCAAAATGGATTTAATAATCTAGTAGTTTCAAATCCTGAATTTTTAAGAGAAGGTTCAGCTGTTCATGATTTTTTATATCCGGATAGAATTATTATTGGCTGCGAATCTACAAAAGCTCGGGAAGTTATGAAGCAAATATATAAGCCACTAAGCGATCAAGGAATAGTTATTTTAGACACTGATCTGATTACCGCGGAATTAATCAAATATGCTTCAAATAGTTTTTTAGCATGTAAGATTGCATTTATTAATGAAATGGCAGACTTGTGCGAAGTAATTGATGCTGATATAAATCAACTTTCTCATGGAGTAGGACTTGACAAAAGAATAGGGCCGGCTTTTTTAAAAGCTGGTCCTGGATTTGGTGGATCATGTTTTCCAAAAGATATTTTAGCCTTGCAGCATTTAACAAGTAAATTAAAGTCAGATTCCCTTATTCTAGATGCGGTAATCGAAGCTAACACAAATAGACCAAGGTTAATGATAAAAAAAATCAAGAAGTTTCTTGATGGCAGAATTCAAGGTAAGAAAGTTGCTATTCTAGGATTAACCTATAAAGCTGGCACTGATGATTTAAGAAGTAGTCCTGCAATTGAATTAATAGAGTTGCTCATGCAAGATGGTGCGGAAATTAAAGCCTATGATCCTCAAGGAATGCCAAATTCTTATAAATATTTCGACGATAAATTGGTTTGCTGTGCTTCGGCTGTTGAGGCATCTATCGGTGCTGATGCTATAATTATTGCTACTGAGTGGCCAGAATTTGCCAAGCTGGATTATGCAAAGCTTATCTCGCAACTCAATAGCCCAAATATCATTGATCTTCGGAATATCCTTGATAGAAAAATGTTAACTACACTAGGGTATAGATGCTATTTTGTGGGTCAGAAGACTACAAATATGATCTAATATAATTTTACCCTGAGTCTCCAGCAACTAAGATATGCTCGTAATATTTTTGTGCCGATGGATCTTCTTGAAATGATATACTCTCGTAATTTTCTGGTTCTTGTTTATGGTTCTCAGTAGAAGTAACACGGAGCTTTTGTTCAACAGACACTATTTGCTCTTCTATATCATCATCATTATCATTATCAGACCAACTCCATTCATCTTCGTCGGAATCTGGCTGCTCCTTGGCTTTGATCAAGGGTTGATTAGATATATCAAGATATTTTCTTAGTATGCTTACCATGTCAGCATTGTAAATACCAGTTTTTGCCATTTCGTAATATGTTAATTTTTCTTGAATTGAATCTGAGCCAGAGGCTTCTAATAAAGATTTTACTATCTCTTTGTCAAAACCTACGCTACTAAGGGCTAAATCCATGGCTGTCTTTCCAACTTTGCTTTTTTCTGCTGGATCAGCGCCAGAGTTTAATAAGAATTTAAGCATTGAAGGATTGTTATGCGATACCGCTATAAATATAGGTGTAAAGCCATCTGTAGTTCTGTGTTGATTGATGTTTTCTCCGCTTCCAAGGATTCTTGTTAACAAAGCATAGTCACCTTTGGCAACCGCGAGGAATAAGGAAGGGTTTTCTTGCAGAATTAATGGTTTATGTTTCATATAGGTAACCTCATAAGTTAATATTACTCGGTGTACAGTTAAATTTTAACTTTATTTTAATATATTGTCAACAATGTATCTAAAATAAACTTCCCTAAAGATTGCTGCTATATGATTTTTTAAAATGAACTAATTGGTATTTTAATTCTGGTGATAGACCGCAGTAAACGCCAAAAAACCTTTGAAAATCTTATGTTCTACAGAGTTATATCATTCGGAATCGTTAAACAAGTATAGACATCAATAAATAAAACTGCTCTAATAGTTAAAAATAATGAATTATTGGAGGCAAGCAGTGTTTTATTGTAAATATTGTGGCAGTGATAAAATAGTAAAAAATGGTTTTGTTAAGAACAAACAAAGATATTTGTGTAGGGAATGTAGCAAAACATCCAGAATGGGTGATAATAGAGAAAAGTATGGAATAGAGGAAAAGATAAAAGTTGCAAAACTTTATAATGAAGGTATTGGAATTAGGTCTATCGAAAGAGCAGAGGGTATAGCAGCGCCGCTTATCGTGCATTGGATTAGAAACTTTGCAAAAATGTTGAAAATAAAGCTTTGTGTAACAGAAGTTCCAAGTGATCTAAAGGAAATTGAAATATTGGATATGGATGAACTTTTTACTTATTATCAAAAAAAAGTAAAAAAGCCTATGTGTGGAGTGCTGTGGACGGAAACAGGAATAAAATTATTGATATTGCGATAAGTAAATTAAGGAACAAAGTGGCATTATGCAATACGTCTTTCCGTTGTATGTCTATACTTACTTAGCAATGCCCGATTAGTCTATAAAATTATTATTGACTTCAAATGATTTCTGTTTATACTTCGTGAGTTGTATTTAAGTAATTATTTAAGAGAATTTGCTGATATGTTCGCAGTTGTTAAAACAGGTGGAAAGCAATATAAAGTTGCAAAAAATAGCATAATTAAAGTAGAAAAAATCGAAGGTCAACTGGGTAGTCAGGTCGAGCTTAATGAAGTTTTGATGATGGGTGAGCACTTAAAACCTTCGTTTATTGGTACTCCAATTGTTAAAGGAGCAAGTGTAACTGCAGAGATTGTTAGTCAGTTTAGAGATGATAAAATTATTATCTTTAAAAAGAAAAGACGTCAGCATTACCGTCGTAAAAACGGTCATAGACAGGATCTAACAGAGTTAAAAATTCTTGATATTGTAAAAAAATAAGGGTTTAAGATATGGCAACCAAAAAAGCTGGTGGTAGTTCTAAGAATGGTCGTGATTCGGCTGGGCGTAGACTAGGCGCAAAAAAATCTGATGGTCAGGCGGTAATTCCTGGCAATATTATATATAGACAGCGTGGGACAAAAATCCATCCTGGCAAAAATGTTGGTATGGGCAAAGATCATACTTTGTTTGCTCTAATTCCAGGGAAGGTTGAATATATTTCTAAAAAAGATCGCAAATTAGTTAATGTAATATAATCTTATGCGTTTGTGGGCGCCTTTGTCTTGCAAAGATTAGCAGATTTACATAGTTAACCTAAATTATGGAAA
>CAMCTQ010000086.1 GCA_945878545.1 Rickettsia typhi | reverse complement strand
AATTCCTTTCTTTATTCCATTAGAGAAATACAAAGAAATGGCTGCTGAGAAAGTCAAGGAAGCGACGGGAAGACAATTAGAGATCAATGGCGCTATGAGTCTCTCATTATTACCTAATCCAGAAATTAAAATTCAAGATATCAAACTTTCTTCAATACCAGGCACACACTCCCCTTCTCTATTGGAGGCTAAGGAACTAAAAGTTTCTGTATCTCTCTTCTCTTTGCTTAGTGGAAATATAGTAATTTCAGGAATTAAAATTATTGAGCCTGTGATTAATCTTGAACGTCTGCAAAATGGATCAGCTTCTTGGGAATTTTCACAACAACCTGGTACAAAAGTGACTAAAGACCCAAACGAAACCTCCTTAAGTAAGAAAGAAAAAAGTGCATTATATATAAACTCTCTTAAAATTCTGGAAGCTAAAATCAATTATATTGAAACAAACAATGCTGGTTCAAATTCAAGCACTGTAGAAATTGATAATTTAGAAATTAAAAACTTTCATGGTCCTGATAATTTGGCATGTGAATTCTATTCCACTGGCAAAGGTTATAATATAAAAGGTGAGATTAAAGAAGATAAAGGAGTTGTCGTTTTAAAGACAAATCTAGACCTTTTAAAAGAAAAAATTAATGTATCTGGTAACTTTGATCGTAATACTATGTCTTTCATTGGTAAATTACAGTTAGAAGGAGATGCACAAAGCTTGAGAACTATTGCCCCTGATTTTAATATTAATGGTAACTTAAATCACAAACTTACTTTTGATATTAACGCAGATAAGAACTTAGTAACAATCACTGATATTGATATGACAGTTGGAGAATTATCTGTAAAGGGCAATTCTAACTATAGCATCGCAAAAAACAAAGCTGATTTAAATCTCAAATTAAATCCTGGCAACATAGATATTATTTTCACTCCATCAGATCTATCTGGCAAAGGTTTGAACGAGAAAATATATATAAAAGCTGCTTCTCTTGAACCAGTTTTTAATGCATTAAAAATTAATACTAAAGATTTACCAGGTACCATATTTAGCAAAACGCTTTCTTTCAAAGCGGACTTGTCATACTTAGACCAAAATTTGCTCTTAAATGATATTGTTCTAATTGTAGACAAAGCTAATTTAAATGGGAATTTTGGAATAAAAGACTGGGATAAAGATCTGACTGTTTCTTACGATTTAAAAACTAATAGTTTAGTAGCTTTCGCTAATTTGCTTGGTTTAGATTTGCCAGTCAATATTGATGATATACAAGTCAAAGGAGACACTATTAGAACAAAAGATCAGTTTAAAACTAACAGTGTAATAGTGGCAGCAAAAACTACTAACATTGTTAAAGGACATGTGATTCTAGGAGATACTATTAAACCATCTCTGACTTTGGTTAGTTCTGGAAATAGTTTAGGACAAAGTTTAGGAATGCTACTAAAATCAACTCCGAACACCCTACTTGGTAATTATTCTCTATCAACAAAAATTGATGGAGATTCAAAAAACATTATTGAAATAACTATAGATAAATCCTCTTTTTCCCTAAACAACGCTCCTCTGAATATTAGTGGTTTGCTTAGCTTAAATTTAGTTAATATTAAACCAAAAATTTCAGCAAATCTGACAATCCCTTCTTTAAATTTGGGCAATTCGAGCAATGCTGCCTCTGTTAGTAATTCAAATGCTAAAGGTAGAAGCGCCTCCCCTACTCATCACTGGTCTAATGATAAAATAGATTTATCATTCTTAAATAAAGTAGATGGTGATATCACAATAGCGATTCAGAAAATTATTAAAGGTGAATTAGTATTTGATAATATAAAAACAGTTCTACTATTAGCTAATGGAGTTTTAGACCTTAAATCTTTAAATGGCAATATGTATGGGGGAAGGTTAGAGGCATCTGGACAAATTTTGTCTCAAAACAGTCAATCTGCTGTTTTCAAAGCGAGTCTTAAAGGAGCAGATCTTAAAAACATTACACCTCAAGGTGGTAAGATTAAAGTTACACAAGGGAAAGTGAATTTTGATGCTGATTTAAAAACCAAAGGTCAAACTCAATACCAATATGTAAGTAATTTATTCGGTACCACTAAATTAACAGCATCTAATGGTAAAATCAGTGGTTTTGACTTGCAAAAAGTGATTGATAGTCTAAAAAAAATCAAAAGTCTTGATAGTGTTCTAGGGATGCTGAATTCTTCTTTTTCTGGTGGAGAAACGGCCTTTAAACAACTAGATGTTAGCACTGACATAAAAGAAGGTATTGCTAATATTACACAATTCAAATTAGGTGTTCCTTCTGTTGATGTATCAGCTACTGGAAATATCAATCTTCCTAAATATACTTTAGATATAAATAGTACCGTAAATGTAGATGTAAAATCCATGCCACCATTAAAAGTAAATATATATGGATCTCTTGATAACCCAGAACATAAACTAGATACACGCGCTCTTCAGCAGCATCTTATAAAGAATGTATTAACTAATGTGGTAGATGAAATAAAGAAAGGTAAAAGGCCTGAAGATATGCTAAAAAGCATCCTTGGTGGTATAAGTAATAAAGAAAATCCTTCCGAAGCATCGCCACCAAATAATCAAGATACTACTCAACCTACCAAGCAAATAAATCCAGCAAAAGATTTAGAATCTCAGGTCAAAAAAGGATTGAAAGGATTATTTAAATAATCCTTTCCTATGTAATAATTCTGCTACAGCTATCTCAGGATAATTATTTATTACTCTATATAATGAAAAAATACGATGAAATTCAATCTTGGAATGATATCTTAATTCATTAATTCATTAAAATTATTATTTAGATGCCAACACTTCAATCTGGCTACCGCCTAGTCAATAAATATACTGTTAGTATAGCAATTATACTTGTAATTTTATTAATTGTAATTAACTCGATAAATAATCATTCCAAAGTAGATGAAGTAAAGATCATACGACCTGTGCGTACTGTCAAAGTTGAACACAAAATCGCTGGACAGTCATTGTCTTTAACTGGAGAAATTTTAGCAAAGAACGAAATAGATCTTAGTTTTCGTACAGATGGAAAACTAATTGAGCGCTTAGTTTCGCTTGGAGACATGGTTTCTCTTGGGCAAACTGTTGCTCGTATTGATCCACAAGATGCGAAAGATAACCTTACCGGCGCTAAATCCACCCTTAATGCAGCGCAAGCTTCGTTAGCACAAGCAATTAGTAATGAAGCCAGGCAAAAAATTCTACTAAGTAAGGGAGTAATTACTAATGCAAAATACGAAGATGCCCTTACTCAATTGCAATCTGCGCAGGCAAAAGTTGAAGGAGCCAGTGCTAGCTTGAATCAAGCTCAGAATCGTCTTGAATACACCAACTTACAGATAGATATTGCTGGTGTGGTTACGGCCATTAAGGCAGAAGCTGGGGAAATGGTAAAAACTGGTCAAGTTATTATGCGTGTAGCCACAGACGAGGGGCGAGATGCTGTATTTAATGTACCAGAACAGTTGTTTCAGAATAAGCCTAATAGCGGCGCTTTATCAGTTGAAGTAGCTTTAAGTCACGATCCTCGCATTAAAACAGTTGGAGTAGTTAGAGAAGTTTCGCCTCAAGCAGATTCCACAACTCGCACCTTTACTGTGAAAGTTGGTCTAAATAACCCTCCAGAAGCATTAAAACTTGGCTCAACTGTTACTGGTAGCGTGACTTTAAACAAAGGTTCAGCTATTGAGTTGCCAGTAATGTCATTGAATAAATCTAGTTCAAGTCCAGCAGTATGGGTAGTTAACAAAGAAGATAATACTGTGAGCTTAAGAAATATAAAAATAATTGGTTATAATCAAGATTCAGTCATCGTTGCTGAAGGTTTGGAAAATGGTGAGATAGTGGTTACTGCAGGAGTGCATTCATTATATCCTGGACAACTGGTTAAATTACTAGAGCAATAGAGGATCAAAGAATGAAAGAGCGTTTTAATCTCTCACTATGGGCGATCAACCACCGTCAGTTGGTTTGGTTCTTGATGGCTATGTTAATAATAGTTGGTAGCTTGTCATACACCAGACTTGGTCGTAACGAAGATCCGGTTTTTTCGATTAAAACTATGTTAATTCAAACAAAATGGCCTGGTGCGACTATCGATGAAACCATGAATCAGGTTACTGAACGCATAGAAAAAAAATTACAAGAAACACCAAATATAGACTATGTGCGTAGCTTTACTACGCCAGGCTCATCGACTATTTTTGTTAATTTAAAAGGTTCTACCCCAGCTTCTGAAGTACCAAATAGCTGGTACCAAGTGCGTAAAAAAATAGGTGATATTACAGGCACATTACCACAAGGAGTTGTTGGACCATTTTTTAATGACGAGTTTGGTGATACTTACGGTATTATTTATGCTTTTACTGCTGATGGTTTCTCGGGACGTGAGCTAATGGACTATATTGAGGATATAAGATCTAAACTTTTACAAATACCAGATGTATCTAAAATAGACATCATAGGAAATCAAGAAGAAAAAATTTATATCGAATTTTCCATTAGAAGACTAGCTGGTCTTGGGATTAAACCACCGGAATTTATCAAAATGCTACAATCAGCCAATGCTGTAAGACCTGCTGGAACAGTGCTAACAGCAAACGAAACGGTATTAATTAGAGTTTCTGGTGGTTTCCAATCAGAAGCAGATTTACGTAATGTAAATATTAATATAAACGGAAAGCTATTTCCGCTAAGTGATATTGTCACTATTAAAAGAGATTATATTGACCCTCCTCAGTCTCTATTTAAATTTAATGGGAAACAGGCTGTAGGACTGGCTATTTCTATGACCACAGGCGGTGATATTTTAGCATTAGGCAAGCATGTGAAAGAATCAATGCAAAAAATTAGCGCAGATTTACCAATTGGTATCGAACATCAGTTAGTTGCTAATCAGCCTACAGTAGTAGAAGAAAACATCGCCGAATTTACAAAATCATTGGAGGAAGCTTTTGTTATTGTACTTTTTGTAAGTTTTCTAAGTCTTGGAATACGCGCAGGAGCAGTTGTTGCGTGCTCAATACCCTTAGTATTAACCATAGTCTTCTTAGCAATGGAGTTTTTTCATATTGATCTCCAGAGAATTTCTTTAGGAGCTTTAATTATTGCTCTTGGGTTATTAGTTGATGATGCAATGATTACTGTTGAGATGATGGTCACAAAATTGGAAGAAGGCTGGGATAAAGTTCGTGCTGCCACCTTTGCTTATACTTCCACCGCGTTTCCAATGCTTACTGGTACTCTAGTTACCGTAGTAGCATTTATTCCCGTTGGTTTTGCCAAAAGTTCTGCTGGTGAATACGTATTTTCTCTATTTGCCGTGATTGCAATTGCATTGATTGCTTCTTGGTTTGTAGCGGTGGTATTTGCTCCTCTTATTGGTTTAGTTATTTTACCAAATAAGATAGAACACCACCAGAAACAGGAAAGTAAATTACTTCAAATATTTCGGGTTATTCTATTAGCTGCTATGCGTTCTCCTAAAAAAACTATTTCTATTACAATAGCAGTATTTATC
>CAMCTQ010000085.1 GCA_945878545.1 Rickettsia typhi | reverse complement strand
GATAGTTTTTTAGAGAGATTGATTAGCGGACTGTTCTCTAGTAACGAAATATGTTGATTTATTAGAGTAACTGTGATAGGAGTGTAGCTCAACTGGTAGAGCGCCGGTCTCCAAAACCGGAGGTTGCGGGTTCGATGCCTGTCGCTCCTGCCAAACAGATAAGGCAAATATTGAAAATAGTAATGAAACAAACAAAACTGTATAAATTTTTTGATCAAGTTCGGCAAGAAGCAAAAAAAGTTGTCTGGCCAGAGAGAAAAGAACTGGTTACTTCGGTCGTAGTTGTAATTATTGCTGTATGTTTGTTTAGCTTGGTAAGTTTGATTTTAGATTATGGTATTCACAATGCGGTGCGGTTTTTGTTGAATATTGGGAAGTAAAGCGGGAATTAATAGAAGTAAAATAATATGGTTGCTAAGTGGTATATACTACATACTGTTTCTGGTTCTGAGAAAAGAGTGAAGCAGATGATACAGGATCAGATTGCAAGAAAGAATATGTCTGAGCAGTTTGATGATATAGTTGTACCGATAATAGAGGTTCCTGAGATAAAAAGGGGAAAGCAGGTCATTACAGAAAAAAAGTTTATGCCTGGTTATGTCCTTATAAAAATGAAAATGACAGATGAGTCTTGGCATTTGGTAAAAAGCGTACCGAAGATAACGGGGTTTTTAGGTAGTAAAACCAAGCCTAATGCTATGAGTGAAGAAGAGGTTGAGAGGATATTTAAACAATTAGAGTCAGAAACTAAGAATGCTAGTACTTCGAGTTTGTATAATGTTGGTGATAAGATTCAAGTTATAGATGGTCCTTTTGATAGTTTTTCAGGCTTTGTTGAAGAAATTGATGTTGCAGGGCAAAAGTTAAAAATCTCTGTTTCTATTTTTGGGAAAGCAACCCCTATAGAACTTAGTTTTAGTCAGGTAAAGAAGGGTTAATAGTTTTTATCTGTAGTTGAATTTAAATAGATTTGTGCAAATTCTAAATAAAATGAATTCTATTGCTCGGATAAAAAAATAGAGATTTTGTAGTAATATATTTAAGTTGGCGTAAGTATTAATTGAAGATATAAGTTTTTTAAGGTAGTAGTAAAATGGCAAAGAAAATAGATGGTTATATTAAATTAACAATACCTGCTGGTAAGGCTAATCCCGCGCCTCCAATAGGTCCAGCTCTTGGCCAGAAAGGTGTTAATATCATGGAGTTTTGTAAAGCTTTTAATGCTGCAACTAGTTCTATGGAGCCAGGTACACCTTTGCCTGTGGTTATTACTGTATATGCTGATAAGAGTTTTGATTTTATTACAAAAACTCCTCCAGCTTCTTTCTTTTTAAAGAAGTTTGCAAAAGTTGTAAAAGGATCTTCTGCTACAAAGAAAGATGCTGTAGTTGGTACTGTGACCATGGCTGATTGTGAGGAGATTGCTAGAATTAAAATGCAAGATCTAAATGCAAATGATATAGCAGCTGGCGCAAAAATCATAGCAGGAACGGCCGAGTCCATGGGTATTGAAGTAATAAAAAGCTAATATATTTAAGTTGATATAATTAAAGTACTTGAGAAGAAATTATTATGGGTAAAAAAATAGCGACTGCAAAAAAGGCAATTGATAAAACGAAGGAGTATGCCTTGCAAGAGGCGATCTCTCTGGTTAAAGCGTCTCATTTTGCTAAATTTGATGAGACTTTAGATATTGCGATTAATCTTGGTGTTGATCCAAGGCATTCAGATCAAATGGTAAGAGGTATGGTGTCTTTGCCTGCTGGTACTGGTAAGGATGTAAGAGTGGCTGTAATTTGTAAAGAAGATAAAGTTGCTGAAGCAAAGGCTGCTGGTGCAGATATTGTCGGTTCTGTTGAAATTATAGATGATATCAAAGCTGGCAAGATAGATTTTGATATTTGTATTGCAACGCCTGATATGATGGGTATAGTAGGGCAAGTGGCAAGAGTTCTTGGTCCTAAGGGTTTAATGCCGAATCCAAAACTTGGAACTGTGACAGCAGATGTTGCAACAGCGGTAAAAAATGCTAAAAGTGGTCAAGTAGAGTATAGAGTTGAGAAAGCTGGAATAATTCATGCTGGTATCGGTAAAATTTCGTTTGCGGATGCAGATTTGCTTAAAAATGCTAAGGTTTTTATAGACTCTGTTGTTAAAGCGAAGCCAGCTGGCGCAAAAGGAGCTTATTTAAAAAGGATTCATTTGTCTTCTACTATGGGTCCATCTCTTAGAGTTGACTTGTCAACAGTTTCACAGTAGAAGTTTTTGGAGAATGTACAAGTGTTAAGATCAGAAAAAAAGACTTTTGTTTCAGAATTAGAAGAAATCTACAAAGATTCTAATTCTGTAATTATTACGCATTATCATGGCCTTACGGTTTCGCAGGTTACAAATTTGCGTAAATCTCTAAGAGAAAATGGAGCGTCTTTTAAAATAGTAAAAAATACACTATCAAGAATAGCAGCTACTAACGCAAAGCTTGCGCACAATCCGGAGGTTTTTTCTGGGCCAACTGCAATAGCTTATTCTAAAGATCCGGTAGCTGCTGCTAAAGGGGTGGTTGAATTTGCTAAGGCTAATGATAATTTAAAAGTTATCGGTGGTATAGTGAATGATAAAATTCTAAGTGTAAGTGAAGTGCAGCAACTTGCTAAGCTACCGTCGCTTGATCAGCTTAGAGGTAAAATTGTTGGTATTCTACAAGCTCCAGCTGCAAATCTGGCAAGAATTGTTCAAGCTCCGGCTGGTTCTCTTGCTAGAGTAGTTCGCGCTTACGCAGAAAAAAATAATTAATTTTAATTTATAAAGTCAAAAGAGGTAATTTATTATGGCTAATATAACAAAGATAGTAGATGAGCTTTCCGCTCTTACGGTGATGGAGGCTGCAGAGCTTTCTAAGCTTTTAGAAGAAAAATGGGGTGTATCTGCCGCTGCTCCTGCTGCTGCAGCAGCTCCAGTAGCAGCGGCGGAAGCAGCGGCTGAAAAAACTGAATTTGATGTGATTTTAGTCAATTCTGGAGAGAAGAAAATTGAAGTCATCAAAGTTGTTAGAGCTATTACTAACCTTGGTCTCAAAGAAGCTAAGGATGTAGTGGATGGTGCTCCATCTCCTGTGAAGCAAGCTGTGTCTAAAGCAGAAGCTGATGATGTAAAAGCCAAGCTTGAAGCAGCTGGTGCTAAAGTAGAAGTAAAATAAGCCTTTGGTACTATTAGGCAAATCTATGAATAAACAAGGGTATCTGTGATATACTTGTTTATTCTAGGTTTGATTAGAGTTCTGCGCGGTAAGAATTTGGGTATACTTGATTTGTATATATTGTTTTGCTCTTATGCTGTATAAGGTGTTAACAGTTGTTTCTGTGTTGTAACGGTTTCTGATCAAGGAGCTTGAGTAGTTATTGAGTATGATAAAGGTTGTTTTAAACTGAAGAATTTAATAAAGTGCTTAAAGATAATATAATAAAACTGACGCTACTAAGTTTAATTCTCATGTTAGTTTAAGTTTTATTGAATAAAAGCAGGGTAATAGCCTATTTTTTTAGAATGTTTCTAATTTTTTATTTGTTTATATAATAAGATTTTGTTCTCTAGTTTAAAATAACTTATCGCTTAATAAATATAGTTAAATGGCTATTGCGAGTAGTTTTGCTCAATGGCTTTGTACGTAAAAAGATGATTAATTCTATCGGGTTTTGAAATGTGGTACTAAGATTTCTGCATCATTTGCCTAATTAGAATATACAAAAATTATATAAAATATCTGGAGATCATATGGCGCAATCCTTACAAACAAGTAAGCGTGTTAGAAAAAACTTCGGTAAAATTAAATTAGTTGCTTCAATACCTAATTTGATTGAAATACAAAAAAAATCTTATGAAGAGAGTTTTTTGCAGCTTGGGATTCCTGAATCCAAAAAGAAAAACAAGGGATTGCAATCGGTTCTATGCTCAATTTTTCCAATAAAAGATCAGTCAAATACAGCGAGCTTAGACTTCGTAAAATATAATTTTGATGCTCCAAAATATGATGTTGAGGAATGCTTGCAAAGAGGGCTCAGTTTTGTTGCGCCTCTTAAGGTTACCTTACGTCTTAGTGTGTGGGAAGTAGATGAAGTAACAGGAGCTAGAGAAATAAAAGGTATTAAGGAACAAGAAGTATACATGGGAGAAATTCCTTTGATGACTCACAATGGTACTTTTGTTATTAATGGTACTGAGAGAGTGGTTGTATCTCAGATGCATAGATCACCAGGTGTGTTTTTCTACCACGATGATGGCAAGACTCATTCTTCTGGAAAATTTTTATATTCTGCACGTATAATTCCTTATAGGGGATCGTGGCTTGATTTCGAATTTGATGCAAAAGATACGGTCTTTTTTAGGATTGATCGAAAAAGAAAATTGCCAGTTACTACCTTGCTTATGGCTCTTGGTATGTCTTCTTCTGAGATTTTGACTAGTTATTATTCAGTAATAAACTATGAATTAAAAAAGAAAAGTTGGATAGCTGATTTCCAAGCAGAGACAGTGGCTCTGCATAGACTAAACTATGATCTCGTGAATGCAGAAACTAATGAAATAGTTTTAGAAGCTGGGCAAAAAATTACCCCAAGACTTGCTAAGAAATTTGCTGAAGCTGGCCTTAAAAAAGTTGTTGTCCCTAATAACACTTTGCTTGGTGCATATTTAGGTAGTGATTTAATTGATAAATCAAGCGGTGAGGTACTAGCAAAAATTGGAGTGCAGATAACAGAAGATATGTTAGCTGCTATTGATAGCGCGGGGATAAAGATTCTTTCTGTTCTGAAGGTTCCTGCTCAAGGGGATGCTTATATAAGAAATACCTTGTTTGCTGATAAGAATCAGGATCAGGATGCTTCTTTAATGGATATATTCAGAGTCCTAAGACCAGGAGAGCCAGCTACTGTTGAAGCTGGCAGTGTTTTATTTAATAATTTGTTCTTTGATAGTGATAGGTATGATCTTTCTGAAGTTGGCAGAATCAAGATGAATGCTAGACTTAACCTAGACATAGCTGATGAAAACACTTGCCTGACTAAGGATGATATAAAAACTATCGTACAGTTGTTGGTAGATTTAAAGGATGGTAGAGGCTCTATCGATGATATAGATCACTTGGGTAATAGAAGGGTAAGATCTGTCGGTGAATTGATTGAAAACCAATTCAGAATTGGTTTGGTCAGGATGGAAAAAGCTATATTAGAGAGGATGTCAGTAGTGGATATTGATGCGGTTATGCCTCATGATTTAGTGAATTCTAAGGTTTTGGTTTCGGTTGTTAAAGAATTTTTTAGTACATCGCAACTTTCCCAGTTTATGGATCAGACTAATCCGCTATCAGAAATTACTCATAAGAGGAGGTTGTCTGCCCTTGGACCTGGTGGTGTAAGTCGTGATCGTGTTGGTTTTGAAGTTCGTGATGTGCATCCTACTCATTATGGCCGTATTTGTCCAATTGAGACACCAGAAGGACAGAATATTGGCTTGATTAATTCTATGGCTACTTATGCTAGAATTAACAAACATGGTTTTATAGAAAGTCCTTATAGGAAAGTCAAGGATGGATTCGTAACTGA
>CAMCTQ010000084.1 GCA_945878545.1 Rickettsia typhi | reverse complement strand
ATTGATTGTATTTTGTAGTTTCTGGCTCACATTTTAAGCTAAAATCAAGATCGTTTTTCCTAAATTCTGTAACAAAGTAGGTAACTAAGGGGTTTAAAACAGCATCTACATAACAATAAATTTTTATCTGACATCCAGCTAAATTCATCTCTTTGGTAACAGCCTTTGCATCAAAAATACCACCTAAGATAATTATATTTTCAGCGGAATCGTTAAATTCACCTGTCACTAAATTTATCCCTGAAAATGGAAAAAATATTTTATCATTAATAACAATCTCAGAACTGGAAGAATTTAAGTATAACACCTCCCCTGAAAACAAATATATTTCATATATATAAGCAAAACTAACATCTTTTTTAGAATTTGATAATTTTTCATGCTGCTGGGAAAAATTATTATGCTCAGCTCTCATTCTATTACCTCTAATAAAGAAACATTTAATATTTCTATCGCTCCATCGGATCTTAACTTATAATCAAAACTATCCTCAGAAAATCTAACAGTTATATAAAACTCAAAACTAGCAAATAGGTTTACATATTGCTTAAGAGGGCTTTCTAAAAGAATTACCCCTGTATCCTTGCTAACTTGCCAATTGCTAATTTCATTTTCTTCTACATAGATTTTTAAACTATCTTTACTGGTTCTAGTAATCTTTCTGATATACGGATATTTCTCATCATGATAGGCCTTGTAAAGCTGAAACTCTCTTTGCCTTCCATCGCCTACTCCAATAATCTGTTTTTGCACAACAAAATCAGCGAAATCTTTTAGCAAAAAAGCAAATCTACTCCCTCTTCTTGCTTTAAAAAAATTATTAAAAATAGCAAATTCTTCTTCAGACAAAAAACAATCTTTTAATAAATACTGCCCTCTATTATATTCATGATCGAGACTCCTTATTTCTCTACCAGATAATGAAATTATTCTCGAAGTAGTAAATAGAGATTTACTACTCAAAAACATTTCTAAGCAAGATGGAAATAAAATATTATGAAAACTCATTACATCAACTCCTTTTTAATCATAGCTTTATATCTCATGGTAAGTTTGTTGTGTATGAGATCACGTGCTTCGTCAAAAAATAGATCGTTTAACTTGAGGCCCGCAGCGGTGTAACGAGGAATTTTCAATGTTTCCTTTGACAAAAGACGCACCACTAAATTACTAATATTTATTAAGCTCTTTTTATTTTGCTCTCTTGAGAAAATACAAATCTCAAATTCTAGTGAATATATAGCTTGTATTGAGTTTGAGTGATTATCAGCTTTTATTAAATTTATTAAAATAAAAGGATAGTTACCATCTTGAGCCACTGATATATATATTTGATTGACATGCTCTCCTATAAGTTTTTTAAGACTTTCTAAAATTTGCAATTGGAATGTATAAATAAAATCTAATGACATATATTTTTTACAAAATTTCATGGGCAATAATACTCAATATTTTATCGGTCTCTTTAATGTTAATTATACGCTTGATAGAATATAACTTATTCCGAAAAGAAATCCGGAAGGTTTTGCTCAAACCTTCTACGTATCTAATTTTAAATAAATAATATTCCTCAGTAATTAAGTTACCAAAACTTATCCCTTCAATAGAAAGATATTTACAATCCGTTAAAGGAGAAATTTCAGCAAAGCAATTATACTTTTCTCGCCAATCCTGATCTTCAGATGCAGATTCAGCAAGATTTTCTAAGAAAGAAATATTATGGACTAACCTAGATACTAGAATTTTTTTGTTATCTTGGGGCATATATCAATACTAAATAATTAAATTTTGAGAGCTCGGTAAGGCAAATAAATCTCCTTTATTTCTGATGAAATATTTACTAAATTTTCACCAAAATCGTACATCATGCCTATATGCATTAAAATTCCATGCAGGATAGTTCTGGGGATTTTTTCTCCTAGCCCTGCCTCGTAATTTATTACAAGGTTCTTGTATAAATATTTTTGCGCAATCCATATTTTTTGATTATTAAAATCTACATAGCCAAATCCCTCTGTGATATCTTCCTCATCGTCGTCAGTAATAAGGGAAACTTTTGCTACTGATGCAATTGGTATATATCTTAATCTTAAACAATTTGGCGCCTTATCTATGACACAGGAAACTTTTTTAATAAAAAAACTTATGCCCAAAAACTGCTCAGCAGAAATTATTGCTGAACTAATCAAGCTAGCAATTAACTTGTCGTCATTCTTATGCGCCACTCGAAGATAATTTTTTACCTCCGTGAGTGACCATAATTCCTGTTCTTCAACTGATAGAATCTGATAATTAATATTATTGCGCATAAAATATCCTCATACTTTAAGCTGAGAATTTTGCGAATTTCAAAGCAGATGGCATAACAACATCACCGCCAACTCTTTTTACAGCGTAAAATTTGACGAAAGGTTTCTCGGTATATGGATCTCTCATCACACCAATATTTGCTCTGTCAACTATCTTGTAAGCAGTTTTAAAATCACCTATAGCTATTGCTAAGTTATTTTCTCCTACATTTGGCATATAAGAACTACAAAAAACAGGAATCCCAAAAATTGTTTGTTTTAAAGGTTCAGATAAAGATTGCTGCCAGATAAACCTACCTGTTTCGTCTTTAAGACTTTGTATTGAAGCGAGAGTTGATCTATTCATTAAAAAACTCGCATTTGCGATATACTCTTCATCTAGCTCATTAATTAATTCTAGCAAAATCTCTGCTGTTACCACAGCCCCTGTATCTACCTTCTTGACATCTGCATTTGTTAGAATACCAAACGGTTTTTTATCACCGTCACCGATAATAAATGCCTCATTTTCAGCTTTGATAAAACTATCAACTAGCCTCTCAACCAACCAAGAATTAATATCAATAGCAGCGTCATCAATTAATTTTTGGGTTGCCTTGGGTTGTGCGTATAATTCATGCACAGAAATTGTTTTCTTTATTAATTTTGGTGTGTCAGTTACCGCTCTCTCATCTGCTTCTCCTACCCAGCCAGAATTGAACCTGCCATCTTCAATTATCAAATCTAGAGCGTTTGTTGAAATGGTTTCAATCGAAGCAAGCTGTCTTATAACTGATCTCGCATTAACTTCACTAATTATTTTTATATTTAGATCACTAACTACAGCAACACCAGCTTCTCCAGCATCCGTACTTAGCGACTTTGTAATAAAGTCCGACATTCTACCATTTCTTAAATAATCACTGAAAGCTTTTCGTTCCTCTGAATTTTCAAAACAACTATTTAAAGGACTAGCTATAGCATTCTGTAAATTATTAAATTTAATCTCTAATTCTTTGATATTCGATATTTTTTTTACCTCACTATCTAAGATTGTTTGGACATTATCAGCTATTTGCTCAAGTTTTTGGTATTCAAGTTGCATATCTCCTCTTATTTTTATTTAAAACTAATTAATTTTTGTACAAGTAGAAAAAGTTTTTCCAATGATTGCTCGATTAGCACGTTATTTTGGGCTTTAACATTAGTAATACTTGCACTTCTATTCGCCGGAAAAGTAACAATACTTACTTCCATAAGATCTATTTTTTTTATTAGCCTAATACCTTGATTATTGTATTCGAAATCCTTTACACAAAAGCCAATGCTTAAACCATCAACTGCTTTCTGTTTAACAAGCTCACTAGCTTCTTTTCCATAAGTAATTTTATTGTTTATTTCGGCTTCAATTTTAAGGCCATAATTATCTTCATATATTGCTTTTACAACTCCAATAGGCTTTAAACTGTCATGTTGCCAAAGTAATTTAACATTATTAGGAACTATATTTTCAAAAGCTCCTTTTTTAATCAAGTCATTCTGGTTATCAATTATGTTAAACACACTTGCATAACCATGGATTATCGTGTTTTCTAAGTTATTAGATTTTAGTGACAACCTACTACAAACATTACCTATTTCCAAATTCACACCTCCTTGCGTTAAATGTTTAACTTATAGTTGTATATATAACCCTTTAATAGCTGGTCACTAAGCACAAAATTTAAAAAATAAGATAAATTTTATAGAACTCTTGTTCTAGAGAACAAAATAATGTAGTTTTTATTTAGCCTGAACTTATGGATAAGGGATTCAAGTAGGTTTATTAGTTGTGTTACCATCTCTAGTGCGACTACACCGATGTCATTCCCGCGTAGGCGGGAATCCAGATAAATAATAAGTCTGGATCCCCTCTTCCGAGGGGATGACAAAGGCGCAAGGGGATGACAGAGGAGCGAGAGGATAACATATAAAATTATATGCTAATTCTACCCCTTATCCATAGTTCACATTATTTAGGAAATAAATTACACGAATCAAAATGATATTTATAGGCTTTGTCTTTATAACCATAGGAATGGGCTTTATTACTTCTGGTATATTAGGTTTATTTAGATTCCGTGATTTCTATACAAAAATTCATGCAGCTAGCGTAATCGAATGCTGTGGTGTACCATTTTGCTTAATAGGTCTTAGTTTTATTCAAACAGACTTTAGTTCTGCTTTTAAGCTAATAATAATAGCGCTGTTAATATTATTGCTTAATCCAGTTTCAACTCATGCGCTAGCCAGAGCATCTGTCCTTTATAAAATAGATAAAGACGGGAGAATAAAATGACAGAGTTTTTTATTATTCCATTCGCCTTAGATCCCAAACTAAATATTTTTCTGCTTGGCATCAGTTCTGTTACTTTAGTACTAATCTGTTTTAGATTGATAGTTTCCAAAAATTTGATTGAATCAGTTCTATTAATGTCAGCTTTTAGTCTGTTTTTAGCGATTTGTTACCTATTCATGGATGCCCCAGATGTAGCTATGACCGAAACAGCTCTTGGAGCTTGTTTATCTACTTGCGTCCTACTCAATTTAATAAAAATCTTTGGCGATAAAAATGGCAAGCCAGCTAGCAAGCTAAAGAATATTGGAGCAATAATTATATGTGTGATTTTTATTAGTTTCCTAACTTTTGCTAGTTTTGATTTACCTTTATACGGAGAGGAAAATACTCCAGTACATCAGCATGTTACAAAATATTATCTAGAAAACACAAAAAATGATATTGGGATCCCTTCTGTTGTTGCAGCAATACTTGCAAGTTACAGAGGGTATGATACTTTAGGTGAAACTAGCGTTATTTTAATTGCGGGTCTTGCTGTTGTGTTAATCCTAGCCAGGAGGAAGGAATAATGCTCAAATATTTTTCTGTTCTAAAAATAATAATTTCATTTATTATTCCCTACCTAGTTTTATACGCCATTTATATCCAGTTAAATGGTGAGATATCCCCTGGTGGTGGCTTTCAGGCTGGAGTAATTTTCGCTACAGGCATAATTGCTTTTGATTTGATAAATGGCAGCAAAAGAACACATCAGTTTTTTTCAGAAAAAGCTTTAACTATTTGCGGAGTACTTGGTGTATTAATTTATGCTGCTACTGGGCTTATTTCATTTTTATTTGACGATAATTATTTAGATTACAATTCAATTGCCAAAAACCCTTTGATTAAAGATCCTCTCATTGGCCAGCATGTTGGTATATTTTCTATTGAAATAGGAGTTGGTTTAACTGTTGCTTCAATTATGTGTTTAATTTACTTAGTTTTAA
>CAMCTQ010000083.1 GCA_945878545.1 Rickettsia typhi | reverse complement strand
CTGAAACTATTCACACAAAACGAGTTTTCAGTATCTTATATACTTGCATTAGCACAAAGTCCAGAAATTTTTATTATATCTATTACTAACAATAGAACTTGATGTTTTATATATAAAAATTTGACCCAGTGCTATTGGTGCGTTCTATTAATTTTTTACAATTCATCTAAATGATTTGTTGTTATTTCACCTAAATTTTCCACCTCAGCATAAACCACTTCAACCCCAGGCGTTGTTGTCATGGTTTCAGTAAAACCATTGCGTAAATGCTCATGTATGCCGGAGAAAGTAGGGCAGCAATTATTAGTAGCTTGGCAATCACCATCGATCTTTATGATCATAGGGTCACGTCCAAAATAACTAGTTGTGGTAAATGTAAGTTTCATTTTATACTCAACCCTATCAATTGGTAGTATAATTTTACTAGATCCCTTATTGAATTGAGCCAAAATAGTTTTTGACACTTCATGAAAATCGATATAACTGCTGATGGCTGGAAGTTTGTGAATTTGGTTCTTTGTAAAAGAGCGTTGCGAAGTGTATGCCGGTGGTTTAAAACAAATTTTCATAATAGTTTCGCCAAGGTTAGGAAAAAGGCATTGTATCACACTGATTATGAGTTACTTAAGCCTAGAATGGAAATCGGTAATTTAAATTCAATTTAGTAATTAAATTTGCAACATAGCCTAGGGAAGAGCTTTGGAGCTTAGAAAAATAATGATCAACATAGTATTATGTTAGACGGAGTCATCACCTAATAAAATTACGTCAGTTCCTGAGCTACTCTTATTTTTGTCGAGAAAATATGTAATTTCCTCTAAACCCACAATGCTTTCTCTTCCTTGCGCTATATAAATCGATTTAATATATGTATTTAATGCCTTGTTTTCTAATGATTTTCTAGAACCTGCAATTATTAAATCACCTTGGTGATTATTGTTTAATACTTCGTCTACTTTAGAAGAATCTTTAAATGTTTCAGGGGTTAAGGATTCTTTTCTCTCGTTCTTGCCATTCTGCGTAGTAACAGTTTCTTCAGCGTAGAGTTCGTCATTTCTATATATTATTGTTAGTTTGTTTAATGTTGTTATTTCTTCTCCTTTTTTTGTAACTTCATTAGTAAGTTCAATTTTTGAATCTTGTTTATCTCTAAATTGGGATTTGATTTTAATATAGGCAAACGTTAATAATGTTCCTAGCAAAGAACAGCATGACAAAGTTATTGTTACTATTTGTGTACCAGACAGAATTCCTTCTGGCTCTCCGCTATTGGTTGAATTTTGCATAATTTACCTCTCGCTTTTGTCCCTATCTACGTATTGTACTACTTTTTTAGTTCTAAGTGCATTGATAATTTCGTCTATATGTTTAGAAGATTTAACTTCCACATCAAATAGCATTTCAAAATAATCGCTATTACGACTTGTTATTTTAAAGTTGATTATATTACCGCCATCTTTGGAGATTTCTCCAGCTAGAGTTGCAAGACTCCCGGATTCATTTAATAATAGAATTTTTATTCTAGAAACAAATGGAATATTGGATCTGTTACTATCCCAAGTAAGATCAAGTATTCTCTCTGGCATACCAGCAAAATTATTTAGCATTTCGCAGTCAGAGGTATGAATTGTAACGCCACTACCTGTATGAACAATGCCGACTATTCTATCGCCAGGAAGCGGATGACAGCACTTAGCATAATGCATAGCCATTCCAGGTATTAAGCCCTTAATAGGTATTGCATTTTCTTGCTCTGAGACTAAAGGAGCTTTTTTGCCAAACTTTAATAAAGATAAAGTGGAACTTAATCTGCTTCTTTGAGGAGTTGTTTTTTTTATAACTTCTTCTCGAGTTATTGTTCCTTCGCCTATTGCAAAAAATAATTCATCAAGAGTTTTGTTGAAGAATTTACAAGCTATCGAAAGAGCTTTTGTTTCATCATCTATTTTATTAGCTTTTAAAGCTTTCTGAATAATTGTTTTGCCAAGTTTTACGTGTTGATTTCTCCGTTGATTCTGAATAACCTTTTGGATTTCCCCTCTCGCTTTACCGGTAACTACAAATTTTTCCCATGATGGAGAAGCGGTTTGATGTTTAGAAGTTATTATCTCAACTTGATCGCCGTTAACAAGTTGTGTCTTTAATGGAACTATTCTGCCATTTATTTTTGCTCCCACGCATGCATTTCCTATGTCTGAATGTACCATATAGGCAAAGTCAACAGTAGTTGCTCCTTTTGGCAGAGCGATAAGATTACCTTTTGGGGTGAAACAAAATACTTGGTCATAGTACATTGCCAGTTTAGTATTTTGCAGGAATGCTTCAGGATCATTGTTCTGATCTAAAATTGAAAGTAATTCTCTAATCCACGTATATTTGTTGCTATCCAGTGCATCGTCATGGCCTTGTTTATAACGCCAATGAGCTGCAACACCAAGTTCGGCTATATCATGCATTTTAGATGTTCTGATTTGCACCTCAATTTTTTGACGTAACGGGCCAATAACTACTGTGTGCAAAGACTGATAGCCGTTGTTTTTAGGTGTGCTGATGAAATCTTGAAAATTGTCGGGCACCATTTTATATGCACTATGAATTATGCCAAGAGCCCTATAACAATTTTCAACATTATCAACTACCACTCTAAAGGCGATTATATCTGATAATTGTTCTATACTAACGTTCTTTTGTTTCATTTTCATCCACGTAGAGTAAGCCGTTTTTCTTCGGCCGGAAACATCGGCTTTCAAACCTTGGTTTTCAATAGTTTTTTTAATTTCATCAATAATTTGTGGAATAAATTTATCGTGCCCAGCTTCAATGGATTCGAATCGATGAATTATTGATTGTCTAATATCTGGATTGAGTACTTCGAAACAAATATCTTGTAGTTCTGTTTTTATTTGTTGAACACCTATTCTCTCTGCTAATGGCGCATATATTTCGATGGTTTCTAAGGCAATTCGCTTCTTTTTTTCTTCGTTAGTAATGAAATTTATGGTACGCATATTATGAAGGCGATCAGCAAGCTTAACAAGTAAAACTCTTATGTCATCACTCATCGCTATTAGTAATTTCCGAAAATTTTCGGCTTGGCGAATATTCTCTGCTTTAAATTGAATTTTTGTCAGTTTAGTAACTCCGTCAACCAATTTTGCTACGTCTTTACCAAAATTTTTTTCAATCTCTTCAAGTGTTAAGTCAGTGTCTTCGATGGTGTCATGTAATATAGCTGTAACTATTGAGTCGGTATCTAAACGCATTTCTGCAATTATTTCTGCTACTTCAAGAGGATGATGATAATAAGGATCTCCAGATTCTCTTTGTTGAGTCCCATGATATTTTATAGCAAACTCAATAGCTTTTTTTATCTTCGCTTCATCTATTGCGATATCGTAAGATTTATACTTTTCTATTATAGCTTGGTAATCCAAGTGCACTTGCAAGTACTCCAGTTAAATTCTAGAATTGGTGTATATAATAAGACCTAAGGATATATTTATAAAAATTTAGAGTATATCATTTTCTCCTTAGGGCTATTAAATAAAATTTATTTGATGCTTTGTGGCTTGAGTTTAGCTTAAAGTTTTTAAAAATATTAAAAATTTATAAGTTTTGTTATTTCAAAACAGAGGTTCTACTGTGAAAGGAGCTAGCAAGAGGTCTAATATCATAAATTTTTCCAGAGATAGAAAAATATTTATTTGCAGCAGAGCCAAGCTACATAGACATATTCATTACTTTATCAAAAGCTTCCATGAACTTATCTCGGACGGAGACTATAGTCTTCATTGTATTTGTTGCTTCTGTTGTCGCTGTTAGGACGTCAACTAGAGATGCTTCATTAATTAAAGATTTTCTAACCACCTTTTCATGTTGATTTAGGGTGCTTCTTAAAGAGCTAACGCTACTGCCGACTACTCCGGTTGATACATAACTAGCACCTGCTACATAGTTCGAGCTTGCAGCGGATTTGGCACCCTGTATGTGTTGTAAAATCTGAGCAGGAGACATTTTAGAAAAGCTATTAAAATCCTTTTTTACCATATTCTGGAAGCTCACAGCTTGCTGCACCTGAATATCTTGGTCAACCGCAACCTTTGGACGGTTCTGAATTTGACTATACGTATTTTGCGCCAATAAGGAAATACTATCTATTGCCATATTATTTCATTGCCTCTATAGTTTTTTGCATCAAAGAATTGCTTATTTCAATTATACCTAAATTTGCTTCATAACCGCGCTGAGCTTCGCTTGCATCCGCTCTTTCAATTTCTTTCTGAATATTGGGATATTTAACGTATCCTTCTTCATTTGCTGCTGGATGATGTGGATCGTACTTCAGTATAAAGTCTGATTTGTCAAAATCAACCTTTTTAGTTGTAACAACATTAGTCCTAAATCTTTTATCATATTTGTTGTTGGCAAAAATGACTTTCCTTCGGTAAGGATCGCCACCAGGGGTAACAGAAGTTGAATCTTCATTAGCCATGTTTTCTGCCGCAACTTTCAACCTTTCAGATTGAAAATGACTGCCGTGAGCCGCTACTTCAACTGCCTTTTTTAAATCATCTTCTAAGGCAAAACAAACCTTCGATGAACAGATCATCATAGCTAAAATAGAAAATAATAATTTTGTTTTCATAATTTATTATTTATAACTTACTTTTTAAAAATTAACTATATTTTTTGTAAGTGTTTTGTTATTTATGCCTAATTTTTGTAATTTTACTTACCAAGAACGGCGGACACTAAACTATTCATAACAGCATATCCTTTAACTGCGGCATTGTAATCTTGCTGATTCTGAGATACTTTGGTCATTTGTTGAGCAAGAGAAACATTGTTACCGTTAGGCTTAATTTCATAAGGATCTTGCAGTTTATGTGCGGCAAACTTTTCAGCAGATTTTTGCCCTCCATCAATATGATTACTAGTTGTTCTGGCAAGTTTAACGCTTCTAGTTGTCTTTCCTTTTCCAGCTAAATCGGAATATTCCTTGGGAGCAGCTACTTCTTCAGCTTTATAACCTGGTGTATTTACGTTAGCAAGATTCTGAGATAATATTTTGTGTCTAAAGGAAGTAAGTTCGAGATATGACTTCATTAACTCATTAGTTGTCGTGTTTTTTGCATCATCACTATTATCTGATTTTTTCATAGCAAGATGTTTCCCCCCATAAGCACTAAAGCTGGTGGTCAAAATACAAAACGCAAAAAAAACTAATATGTTTTTCATCACTTGGCTAAATGTCTTAAAAAGATTTTGAATACAAAACAAGCTAAAATTTAACATAGTTACAATTCATTTTCAATATCTTAATGGATTGTGTATCTAAATAATTATAATATTCTATACAATATTATGACTATATTTAAACTCAAGCAATACATTGGTTGCTCAAATACACGCTGGATCTAAGAGTCGTGCTCGGTTGGTTAATTTTTATTGCCAATTTTGCATTTTTAGTGTAGCAATTGTATTATGAGGAGTCAACAACCTAGTCGAAGGTACGCTTTTTAATGCACCATAACTCTAAAATCTTAGTTGAGTATTTACCAATTGTAGTTTTTTTTGGCATAGCTACGTTTATTGCCCTAGTTGTTGTTATTTTACCCAAAATTCTTGCGAAAGATAATCCGCAAAAAAACAAACTCAAAGGTTACGAATGT
>CAMCTQ010000082.1 GCA_945878545.1 Rickettsia typhi | reverse complement strand
GTTGTTTAGCCCCGTCAGGTACAATATATCTATTCACGACTCTATGTTCAACAAACGAAAAACGTCATCCTGAGGAAGTCATAGGCCGATGTAAGGATCCAGGCTTGCTTGGCTTAAATCATAGAGAAAGACCGGATCCCCTCAACGCTTTTCTGCGAAAAGCTCGGGATGACGATCTGTTTACTCAATTAGCCATTTTCAACCAAAGTAGTAAACAGATACGAACTTGACTTTTTAGATTCCATACCTGAACGAAGGTAAAATCTAGCAATTTTTAAGTTTTTAAGCCTATCAGAAAATTATCTATAATCCTTTTCTTGGGCAATAACTTCAGTTAATGTTACACCTATCTTATCGTCTACAATAACTATCTCGCCCTTAGCAACGATCTTATTATTAACGTAAACATCTATAGGCTCCCCAACCGTGCGTTCAAGTTCAATAACAGCGCCCTTACCAAGTTTTAAAATATTACTTAATGACATAGTCGTACTGCCAAGAACAACAGAAACTTGGACAGGAACATCATAAAGCGCTTCTAATGTTAACTCAACTCTATCGCTATTATTTTCTTCTTTTGCTACCATATTTTTACCCAAACTTATTAACTAGCAGTCTTTAACTGCTCAATTATCTTATCAATTTCTTTTGATAGTTGCTCTTGATTATACTCAAGCCTAGTATCTTGCCATTCTAAACTACAATCATCTAAACCAATTTTACTATCCTTGATTATATGAAAGTTATCTTTAAATTTATCTGGAATCGACTCAGATTGCAAAATTTCTTGGCAGAACTCATATTTATCAGGATGTATCGTGATAGTAATTTGCCCTTCCTTATAAAACTTCTTAAGCTTAGCAACCAACCCCTCAATAATAATTTCTTCAAAATTTGCTGGCAAAATCAAATGTAGTTTCTTTGCAATAGCGGATATTGATTCAGCTGAAACTTTAGCAATTTGCGTATCAATATTTTGCTGCTGAACAACAGAAGATAACTTTTCCTGTAACAATGTCGCAAACTGCACATCTAACGAAGCCTCAGCAAGTAAAGGTTGGTACTTCAAAACTGTATCTGCAACACCTCTTTCGTATTCTTCTCTTTTAATTGCATCAATATCAACCAAACGGTTATCTACCAATGAATTAGTACCGCTAATGTTATACTTTTCCAAAGATTCGTCAATCATTTTCTCAGATAAATCAGCAAATTTATTTTCTTGATGCGAATTTGGTAAAGACACATCTGATTCATCCACAATAGAATTTAGATGTTTAGAAACTACATCATTTATAAAATTATCTACATCTGTGTTTTCAGCGTATACAGTAGAGTTTACAACCGCTGACCTTGGGAAATCCTCTAGTATAAATTTTTTATAAGCCATATTAAGAACCCCAATTATGTTACCAATTCTTCATCATCTGCATTCAAGGACACATCAATTTCACCATTTTCAATTAATGCTTTGGCTACAATAACAACATCAGCCCTTGCAGAATCTACATCCTTGACTCTTACAGAGCCAAGAGACATTAAATCTTCTTCTATAATTTTAGCAGCTCTTTGCGACATACTTGCAAATAAAACTTTTTTTAACTCTTCTGAAGCTCCTTTTAAAGCTAGCGTTAAACGAGATTTTTCAACATCACGAAGCAGTCTCTGAATCCCCTTCGAATCAATTTTAATCAAATCTTCAAACGTAAACATCATATCTTTAATTCTAGCTGCAGCCTCAGGAATGCTGTTTTCCAACATATTCATAAACTTACTCTCGCTATTTCTATCAAGATTATTGAAAATCTCGGCAAGCATCTCGAAACTGTTGTGTTTCTGTGTCTTACCTGCGCTACTAATAAATTCAGCACGCAAAATTCTTTCAACCCTCTCAAGCACCTCTTTCTTTACATTACCAAGGTTCAGAATTCTAGAAATAATCTCAAATGCAAAACTATCTGGCAAATTGCTCAACACCTTAGCTGCATGATCAGGAGTAATTTTTGATAATACTAACGCCGCCGTTTGGGGATGTTCATTCCTGAAATACAGAGCTAGAAGCTCTTCGTTAACGTTTGCTAATTTCTCCCACGTATTTCTCCCTTGAGGACCCCTTATTTCATCCATTAAAGCACTAACACGATCCTTATCTAAAATCTTCTCAAGCAACTTCTCTGTAGTGTGTAAATTACCCAAAAACATCGAATCACCAGTAAGATCACTACTAAGCTGAGACAAGACGGCTTCTATTACATCTGGACTTACAGAACCTAAATGAGACATAGCATGAGATATTTCTCCAATCTCATCTTCACTCATCAAAGAAAAAATCTTTGTAGCATCAGTATCTGAAAGGGAGAGCAGTACTATAGCTACCTTCTGTGCCCCAGTTAATTTTGCAAGATCTTTAGCCGAAATACTCATTAATTCCCCTCATTAAGCCATTTTCTAAGTACATTTATTAAATCTTGTGGATTTGCATCTACTACCTTACTGACCTTTTGAACCACAATATCTGAGATTATCTTTTTCTCAGCTGTAGGAAACTCTCCAGTTAGCATATCAGAAGACGAAAACTCTCCATTCTCAGGCGATAAATTTGAATTATTAAACCCTGCTAAATTATTATTCAACCCTACATTATATGCTTGATCCCCAGCCCCGAGTTTTCTAACTTCAAACGCTTTAAGTGCAATAGGTCTTATAACTGTTATCAAAACAAGCATCACAACAATAGCAAATACCAAGGTCTGGAACAAACTTGACAGATTTTCCTTTAACCATCCCGTATCATTATCATCAGACTCAAGTTCTGAAGAGAACTTCATGTTAATTACTTCTAATTTATCACTTCTGTCTTCATCAAAACCAACAGCCATTTTTACCAAATTATAAATTTTATCTAAATCTTCTTTAGACCTTGGGGTATAGTCCATTTCTTTGGTATCTAAGTTTTGCTTGTATTGACCATCAACTAAAATACCAATAGACATCTTTTTGATTGACCCAGCTTCAGAGATATGATTCTTTACTGTTTTTGAAATTTCATAATTAGTTATTTGATCACTTTTTTCAATCAATGCAAATTTTGATTTAGGATCCTCACCATTGGCCCCACCAGGAATGTTATTAGCAACTGACACGTCAGACGCATCAGCACTAGCAACTGGGGTTTGCTCTTTTTCATCAATAGAGTGAACAGACCTAACAACAGAGCTATCAGGATCATATAACTCTGAATTAGTTACTACCCTGTCAAAATTCATCTCAAGAGCAACTCGCGCTCTTACTTTTCCTGCTCCTAAAGTGCTTTCAAGCAAATTCTCAATTATCTGTCTTAATCTTTCTTCAGCAGCAACGCGTACTTCTTCGTTTTTACCTCCTCCAAAGTCTAAAGACTCTTCGGAAGAACCAATTTTAAGAGCTGCACCTTTTGTATCAACAATCGTTACTCCTTTCATTTCAAGACCTGGAACAGAAGTAACCACAAGATGGCTTATTGCATCTATTTCCGCTTTTCCCAATCTTTTCGACCCTTTGAATTTCAGTACCACAGAAGCTCTTGGCTCCATTTTTTCTTTGGAAAAAATCTCTCTCTGCGGCATTACCAAATGAACACGAGCTTTTTCCACTTGTTCAAAAGCTGATATAGTTCTACTGAGCTCACCTTCAAGCGCTCTTATTAACTTTATGTTTTGTGAAAAGTTTGTTGCACCAATGCTATCTTCTTTATCAAATATTTCATATCCAACGACTGACCCACTATTTGGCAATCCCTCCTGAGCTAAGATAAGTCTTATGTTAACAACTTCTGACTTACGAACCTTAATCACAGAACCATCATGAATAGCTTGATAATCTACGTTACGACGCTCAAGTTCTTGAACTATCTTCGCACTATCTTGTATTTCAAGATCAGAGTACAAAACAGCAAATTCGCTAGTCCCGACCTTGGCCACATAGATCCCAAACATCATAAAAAAAGCAAAAACTGCTATGCCAGAAGCAACAAGCCTCGTTGGACTCATGTCTTTGAAAAATTGAACTACAGGCTGAAACATTTAAATAACACTTATATCAAAAATAATTAAGCAAGAAATTAAACACTATTAATACTCATCTAATCCAAAAAGTCAATGGATTTGGATGAGGTAAATTCTGAAATAAAAACTGTAATGCAAATACACCTCTCATCACAGACCATATCAACACTATTACATATAATACTGGAGCTATAAAAATTAAATTCATCATTAACCATAAAACAACCCCTACTATAAGAATATAAAAGGTTCTAAAGGCGAATAAATAGTGACTCTGCCAAACCTTATTGCTATGTGATTTATTAGCATAAGCAAAAGCTCCACCTAGCAAAGACACAATTGGAAACGCTACGCTACTTAAAAAGAGAATATAAATCAAAATTATATTCTTTTTCCCCGGTTGCAAATATTCCTTAATTTCTTCACTCATTAATACCTTACAAAAAAACACTCTAAAAAAACATTCTCATAAAAAACCAAGATCTCAAAAAGTTTTTTGTAAAAACTTTTCACTACTGTCTAAGTCAAGCTATAAGTATAATTTTCTATATATCCTACAAACTAGATGTTACCAACTTGGTTTGCATGATATATAAAGGTAGAAAATTCTATTTAACTATTCACTCGCCAAATTTTTTAACACTGCACCAAGTATACTACCATGTTTTATATACTCTATCTCATTGTCAGTATAAACTTGCATAATAGCATCAACCGCCTCATTCTTGCCATTATTGTGTTTTATTAAACATTTCAAAGGTTGGTAAGGTTTAATATCATTACTCATCCCTAGAATACTAATTTCTTCATCACCTTTCAAGTTTAGATCCATCCATTTTTTGCCATCTTTAAATGAAATTGGCAAAACCCCCATTCCTACCAAGTTTGATCGATGGATTCTCTCAAAACTCTCAGCGATTACAGCTTTAACACCAAGCAAACTTGTTCCTTTTGCCGCCCAATCTCTAGATGAACCAGTTCCGTATTCTTTACCAGCAAAAATTACCAAAGGTATTGATTTATTTTTATATTCCATAGCCGCATCATAGATACTCATTTGCTGACCATTAAGATGATTAATAGTAACCCCTCCTTCTACCCCATTACATAAATGATTCCTAATGCGAATATTCGCAAAGGTTCCTCTCATCATAATTTCGTGATTTCCTCTTCTTGCACCATAAGAATTAAACCCAGCTGGGGCAATCCCTCTATCCATCAAAAACTTTGCCGCAGGACTAGTTTTGCTTATTGAACCAGCTGGGGAAATATGATCTGTAGTAATTGAATCACCAAACAATGCAAGTATCTTGGCATTATTAATATCATTTAACGCCTTTATCGGTTTATCAATATTCTCAAAATACGGCGGATTATTGATGTAAGTACTACTAGCGTTCCAATTATAAGTATCACTTTCTTTCACAAGTATATTTTGCCAGTTTTTATCACCCGTAAACACATCTCTATACTTACTCTTGAACATACCAGGCGTGATACAAGAATCAATGTACGATTTAATCTCTGAATTACTAGGCCAAATATCCTTTAAATATACTGGTTTACCATTTTTATCAAATCCAAGCGAATCTTTGCTAAGATCAATATTTACTGTTCCAGCAATAGCATATGCCACGACAAGTGGTGGTGATGCAAGGTAGTTAGCTCGAACAAGCGGGTGTATTCTGCCCTCAAAATTTCTATTTCCAGACAAAACCGA